>NZ_CP061502.1:300000-425208 GCF_014681765.1 Roseicitreum antarcticum | reverse complement strand
GGCTCTGGTCAACAGGTACTTCCTCGAAAACCCCGACATGATCCTTGGTGAGCAAGGTCTGTATGACACTTTGACCACTGGTGCGCGTGTGGGCGTTCGGCCAAAGCCCGGCGCCGACCTGCGGGCCGATCTTTCGCGCGCGGCGCAAGCGTTCCCGCGTGACATCATGTCAGTGGCAACGCCTTCGGCAGAGCTTGGCGCTATTGACGCTGCATCCCCGGAAACCAAGCGCGGTGGCTACTACCTGAAGGACGGCACGCTGCACCAGTTCAACGGCACCGAGGGTGTCGAGATAGGCTTGCGCAGCAAGGCAAACCCCAAAGGGATTGCGAAGGCCGATAATGAGCGGATCATGGAGCTTGTCCCTATCAAGATGGCCCTGCGCGACGTCTACGCCGCTGATCTGGATGAAAAGGATGCATCTGCCGCGCGCAAGCGGCTGAACGACGCCTATGATGCATTCGTGGAGCGGTTCGGCCCGATCAACAAGGAGGTGCGCACAGAGCGCCGCCCCAGCCGCGTGCAGATCGAAACCATCCGGCAGCGCGCCGCTGAGGACGCCAGGTCGAGAGGTGAAGACTTCGATATTGGTAGCTTTGACGCAGGACCGATGATCGAGGCCGGGGCGAAGATGGCAGAAATCGCGCGCGCGCGCGCCGAAGCCATGGAAAGCCCGGACTACAGGGAGGGCGATTTCAATCCCAGTTCTGTGCCCGATATGGTCATTGTCAAACGGCCCAATATTGAGCCGTTCATTGGCAATCAGGATCGGCTGGGTGATCAGGAGGGGTATCGCCTTCGCGCCATTGAGCACATCAACAAGGAGACCGGCGAAGCCTCGAAGGCCGCAGTCTTTACGCAATCCGCTGTCCGAAAGACCAAGAAGCCAGAAATCAATTCGCCCGAAGATGCCTTGCTGTACACGCTGGCTGAACGCGGCCGCATTGACATTGGTGCCATTGCCAAGCTGGCAAAGGTTAGCGAAGAGGCGGTAATTTCCGACCTCAAAGGCAAGATATTCCGTAACCCCGGAACCGGCGGCTATGAAACGCGCGCGAAATACCTGTCTGGGAATGTCCGCAAGAAGTTGCGGGAAGCGGAGCAAGCGGCGCGGAACGATCCGACATATGCTGGCAACGTCCGCGATCTGATCGACGTTCAGCCGGACCCCATCCCGGCGTCCGATATTCGCGTGCCTGTCGGCGCGCATTGGTTCGATGCCGCGACATATGGCGAGTTCGCCAGATCGAAGGGCCTTCAGCTGACCGCGAGCTTCAAGCCGTCTTTGGGCATATGGACCGTTGACGGTGACACCCGATCGGCAGAGGCGCGCAACGACTGGGGTACCGAAGACCTGCCATTTGCCGACCTGATGCGTCTGATCATGAACAACAAGTCCATTCAGGTGCGCCGCACACACACTAATGCTGATGGCACCAAAGAAACCCGGCTTGACGAAGAAGCCACGCAAGCCGCGCAGGACAAGGCGCAGGAAATCAGATCGGACTTTTCCGAATGGTTCTGGTCGGATGAAGGCCGCGCTGCGAAGATGGAGGCGCTTTACAATGAGACCTTCAACTCGGAAGTCGCCCCAAAATTCGATGGTAGCTACCTGACAACGCCCGGTGTCAATTCCCTCTGGTCGTGGCGGCCGCACCAATCCGGGGTCATCGCCCGTATCTTGCAGACCGGCAACACCTACATGGCGCATACCGTTGGCGCAGGCAAAACCAGTGCCATGATTGGCGCGGGCATGGAGGCACGTCGTCTGGGTCTGGCGCGCAAGCCCATGTACTCTGTTCCCAACCATATGCTTGACCAGTTCGCTACCGAGTTTTTCGAGCAATACCCGCTGGCGAATGTCGCGATTGCCGATGAAAGCCGCTTCCACACATCGCGGCGCAAGGAGTTCGTCGCCGACATCGCGATGAATGACTATGATGCCGTGGTTATCACGCACTCTGCACTTGAGCTGATTCCGCCCAGCGAAAGCGCTGTCGGGCTTGCCGTTGCCGACATGCTGCAAGACGTGCGCGAGGTTTACGACAGCACCGGAGCTGGTGATCGTGGCATCGACCAGGCACTTCTTGGGTCTATCAAATCCATTGCCGGTTCTCTTGGCGTCAACGTCAAGGACATCGAAGGTGCAAAGACGAACACACGCAAGAAGATCGAGCAGCTTCTCGAAGCCGCAGAGCAGAAGATTCAGCGGCAAACCTCGTCCGCGAACAAGGATCAGGTGTTTAGCTTTGATGAAATCGGCGTTGACATGCTCTTTGTCGATGAGGCGCACCTGTTCCGCAAGCTGTCTTTCGCCACGCAGAATGGCAACATCAAGGGTATCGACCCGAATGGCAGCGCGGCCTCGATGGACCTGTTCATAAAAACGCGGGTGGTCGAGCAGAACAACCCGGGCCGGGGCCTGATCCTCGCATCCGGGACGCCGATCACCAACACCATGGCCGAGCTGTATTCGCTGTCCCGCTATATCCAGCCGCAAGCGCTGGCTGATCGCGGGGTTTCGTCCTTCGATGCTTGGGCGGCAACGTTCGGTATGACCGAAACCGCCCTGGAGCAAGACCCGGCTGGCGGTTATAAGCAGGTGACACGGTTCGCGAAGTTCCTCAATACCCCGGAGCTTTCGCTCATGGTGCGTCAGACCATGGACATCGTTTCCGGCGCGGACCTTGAGCAGTATGTCACGCGCCCGAAACTGAAAGGTGGCAAGCGCAATCTGGTCGTGGTTGAACCCTCGCCGCATGTCAAAGCCTATCAGCAGGGCCTTGCGGCGCGGATGGAGGCCATATCGCAGCGCAAGGGCCCGGTGAAGAAGGGTGATGACATCTTGTTGAGCGTCATCAACGATGGCCGCTTGGCCGCCATTGACATGCGCTTGGTGGACCCCGACGCAACCGGCGATGGCTCGAAGCTGGAAGCCGCGATCCAGAAGGTGTTTCGCAACTGGCAAAAGGGTGCAGATACCCCGTTTTACGGGGTCAAGAAGGAGGGCGGCTATACCGACAAGCCCGTCATGCGCGGGCCAAGCACCCAGATCGTATTCTCAACGCTTGGCGTGAACCCCAGCAGGCACAACCCGGGCTTTTCTGTGCATCGCTTCATCAAGAGCGAGCTGATCCGGCTGGGCGTTGCTGCGGATGAAATCCTGCTGGCCGAAGACCTGAACAGTCACGGCAAGAGGCAGCGCGCGTTCAACGACCTGAATGACGGGAAAAAGCGCATCCTGATCGGATCGAAGACCCTTTTCACCGGGATGAACGCACAGCGGCGCATCGCAGCGATCCACAATCTGGACCCGCTGTGGTATCCGTCCGACGATGAACAGCGCAACGGTCGCGGCATTCGTCAGGGCAACATGAACCCTGAAATCGAGATCAACGATTACTCGACCAAAGGAACGTACGACGCCACCATGTGGCAGATGATGGGCCGTAAAGCAGCCTTTATCGAGGCGTTCTATCGTGGTGATCCGACGGTTCGCGAAATGGAGGATCTGGGCGAGGCCAGCCAGTTCGAGCAAGCCAAGGCTATGACGACTGCCGACCCGCGCGTGCAGGTTCTGACCGATATGAAGGCGCAGCGCGATACCTTGACGCGCAGAAAGAACGCTTCCTATGGCCAGCGCCGCAGGCTGGACCAGCAAGAACGCAGCGCCACGCGCGCCGCCGAAGCTCAAGAGGCTGAATTGCCTGTTTGGCAGCAAATGGCAGCGCGTGTGGTTGATACCAAGGGTGACGCATTCAAGGGGAAGGTTGGCGATACCGACTATGACAGCAGGTCAGAGTCCGGGAATGCGCTGATCTCCATTGCAGACAATATGCTGCAAGATACCGACGGGCCGGTACGCGCTGATGTTGGCGAGGTCGGCGGCTTCCCCATCCAGATCAAGATCAGCAGAGGGGCACAGACCACCACCTTCCTGATCCCGATCCTTGACGAAAAGAGCATTGATGTAGGGTGGACCATTGATCCCGTTGGTTTGATGCGGCGCCTTGAAAACGCGGTCCAGGGCCTCAAGCAGATTCCGGCGTCGATGGAGGCCGACATTGCTGAATATCGAGAGAAGGCTCAGGGGTATCGTCAAGCGCAATCGCGTCTGAAGGACTTTGCCGAACAGGAAAAGCTCGATGAGCTGGAGCAGCGTATTGATGACCTTGAAGGCGAAATGCTGTCCGAGACCAAAGAAGAAAAGCAGTCTCGATTTGATGAAGACGGCCTCAACCTGAACTTTTCGGGTGAGCGCGACAACGAGGCAATGCCATATGGCTGGGGTGAAGTTGAGCCTGATGCGCCTGTAACGCCCGCCCAGATGCGCCAGATCGTGCATGACGTGCACGCTGAGATGAAGAGCGCCGGGCTGGATGGCAAGATTCCGGCAAAGGTTGTCGAGGGTCTTAGCACGGCTTCTGGCATCTCGATCCAAGGCGCGTTCCGCACATACCAAAGCGGGCGCACGGAGATATTGGTAAACCCAGACAGCGCGGACAGCCCGGTGGGAACGCTGCGCCATGAGATTGTCCATGCCCTGCGCGATCCGGGTGTCTGGGGCAAGCCTTATGGCCTCTTCACCAAGGCGGAATGGCAGGGGCTGGTAGCCGCAGCCCGCGCGAACCGTCCCCTGATGACGCGTATTGACCTGACCTATCCTGACCTGAACCAAGCCGCGCGCCTGGAAGAGGGCGTGGCAGAGATGTATCGCATGTGGGCGCGCAACATGGACCAGCGCAGCGGGCTGGACCGGGCGTTTCAGAAGATGAGGGCTTTCTTCAGCGCATTGGCCGGCGCATTTCGGGGGCAAGGCTTCAACAGTGCTGCGCAGACCTTTGAAAGCATCGCGTCTGGCCGCATGGGCGGGCGCGGGCCGGGCGGTCCCAGCGGGGCGGGTGCGCGCCGCCCGGATGGCTGCTTCGCCTCGAATGCGGCGAGGTATTCCCGCCAGCTGGTCTCCGACGGCGGCAAGATCACAGGCGCCAAGGAACGCGGTGTGATCGGCCAAATGCTGACCGACGCCATGGGCGGCAAAAGCGACCGCTACAACATTCTGGCGTTGATGCCAGGTGAACCGCTGTTCGAAGAACTTGGCAAGAACCTGCCCTCGGCGCGGAAGTATGTCGGCATGAAGCATGCCCTCAGCGCAATGCGTAACGAAAGGCAGGCGACTGCCGCTGACGTGATGGATGAATGGCGCGGGTTCATGAGTAAAAACCCCAAATCCAACACCCGCCTGATGGAGTTGATGCACGATGCGACCATTGCGGGGTTGGACCCGGAGGCCGAATTTGAAGCGCGGCCCAAGCGCAACAACGAGCCTAAGGCTGAGTATGACCGCGACATCAAGGGCAAGCAGGAAGAGTTTAAGACGCTGCGCCAACGCTGGGAGGTAATGCCAAAGCCTGCGCAGGCGATCTATCGCAAGGTCAGGGGCGCTTACCGCGAGGCTGCCTATACTGAACGTGGGATCATCTTGGATAACGTCAGCAAGGCTATGGAGCTGAACCTGAAGCGCGCGAAGCAGCGGTATGCCGATGATCTGGAGCGGATCAAGGAAGATGGTCTGACCGGCGATGTCCGCGAAGTTGCAGTGGCCGAGGCCAAGGAACGACTGGCGGCCGTCCAAAAGCGCGACGGCTATGGCCGGAAGTCGCGGCTCAATTCACTGCGCCTGATGTTCGAGCAGAACGAGGTAGACGCCCCATACTTCCCGCTGATGCGGCATGGCAACTACTACGCCACGGTCAAGGATGCCGATGGCAAGGTGGTGGCGTTCTCGAAATTTGAGAGCGAGGCGGCTCAACGCAAGGCAGTGGCAGAGCTGCGCCGCGAGTACCCCGATGAAACGATCAAGCTGGGGACAATGGCGGGGCGCGACGGGGCGGCCCCCGAGGTGGATCCGAATTTTGTTGCCGATGTTGAGGCGCTGATCGGCGCGACGGTCGCAGATCCTGTCCTGATGGACGCGATTTGGCAGCGGTACTTGGAAACGCTGCCTGACTTCTCGATGCGCAAATCCCGCATGCACCGCAAGGGCACACCCGGCTTCACCAATGACGCCTTCCGCAACTATGCGCGGCAGATGTTCCACAGCGCCCACCAGCTGGCGCGGCTGAAGTACGGCCAAGACATGCAGATGGCACTTGATGACGCGCGGCGCGAGGCCGATGGCGCAGATGATCCCAACCGGGCAACACTGGTGGTCAACGAAATGGACAAGCGCCATCAGTGGATCATGAACCCCCAGACCAGTGCATGGTCGACCTGGGCCACCAGCGCGGCCTTCGTGTACTATCTTGGCGCGACCCCAGGGGCGGCGCTGGTCAACTTGTCGCAATCCGTGATCGTGGGTATCCCGGTTCTTGCAGCAGCGTTCAAAGGCGCGACCGTGGGGCAAGCGTCCCGGCAGATGATGCGCGGCCTGCGTGAGTTTGCTATGGGTAAAGGCAGGCTGTCCAACTCCAAGCACCTGAGCCCTGATGATCGTGCCGCCCTGCAACGCGCCCACGATGCCGGTATCATCGAGAAAAGTCAGGCGCATGATCTGGCCGGTATCGCGGAGTCGGGCGTCGAATATTCCGACGTCCGGGCGCGCATGATGCGGCCTATCGCATGGATGTTCCATAATGCCGAGCGCATGAACCGCGAAATCACGTTCATTGCCGCGTTCCGCCTTGCGCGGCAGCATGGAAAGACCGCTGATCAGGCATATACCGATGGCGCGCGGCTGACGTGGAAGATCCATTTCAACTACGAATCCGACAGCCGCCCAAGGCTGCAATTCAATGATACTATTAGGGTTTTTACAACCTTCAGAAATTTTCAGCTCAATATGCTGTATCGCTTGTTCAGGGACACGCACCAGTCTTTCAATGGTGAAACCCCCGAGGCGAAGCGGGAGGCGCGCGCGCAGGTGATCGGCATTACCGGCATGATGATGTTGATGGCGGGCGTCAGCGGGACATGGGGCTACGCGCTGCTGATGACGCTGCTTGGCGTCTTTGCCGAAGGCGGCGCGGAAGAGATCGAGGAAGAAATCAAGGAAGGCTTGGTCAACACCTTGGGGGCTGATGTCGCTGGCTTGATCCTCAAGGGCGTGCCCGGGCACCTGACTGGGACCAATCTTTCCAGCCGCATCGGTATGCCGGAATTGTGGTTCCGTCGCCCGCAGCGTCAGGAAGAAGGGCAAGAGCTTTACCAATACTGGGTGGAGCAGTTGATCGGCCCGGTTCCTGCGATTGCCAGCAATGCTTTCCGTGGCTACAGCATGGCAAAAGAGGGCGAAATCTGGCGCGGCGTAGAGACGGCATCGCCCAAATTCGTGCGCGACTACATGCGGGCAGCACGCTACTCGCAAGAAGGCGTCACCACCTTCAATGGCAACACGATCATCGAAGATATTAGCGCGGGCGATGCACTCACTCAGGCGTTGGGCTTCACTCCTGCCAAGGTTTCCGAGCGATACCAGACCAATAGCGTCATGAAGAACGCAGAGCTGAGGATTAGAAGGCAGCGCAGCCGTATCCTTGGCGGTGTCTGGGATGATGTCAGCGCGGGCAATCCCGTCAGCGCGCGTTCGCGTGATGCAATCCGAGACTGGAATGCGGAACACCCCGAATATCCGATCACAGCGGACACGCTGCGTCAGTCTATGGCGGCGCGGCAGCGCGGGCAGATCGAGACGGTCGACGGCATCAGGATCAACAGCAGGCTGGACCAGTCGATACGAGAAGGCGCGGCACCGACAATCTATCAGTAGATGTTTCACTACTGACGACCACTATATGTTGTGTTAATGTGCTGCAAAACGAGCAGCATTTGGAGCCGATAATGGCAGGGCCCTGCACAGTTTATGGAGATACCGTGACCTTGGGACTGACACCCAAGGCCGGTGTCTCTTTGGTTTTTGACAGGCGACCGAACCGGATTTTCAGCACCGACGGCAAGATCGGTATTCCGGCCAACGAAACCACCGTCACTGATGCGGCGGGTGAATTTTCAATCCAGGTAGCGCCGGGCGCATATCAGTTGATCGTGCGCGACAGAAACGCTGAGTATCCTCCCGTCCCGATCATCGTTCCCGCGATTGATACTGTCGATTTGTCAGCGCTTATCGGCGCAATGGCGCCGCCGGAGCTTTCCGTCGCACAACAGGCCGCCCTGGACGCGATACAAGCAAGCGTATCGGCGGCCACGTCGGCGGCTGATGCGCTGTCCTCGGAACAGGGTGCCGCCACCAGCGCGGGCAGCGCCGAGGCCGACCGGCTGCTGGCACAGGCCGCGCGCGTCGGCGCGGTGGATGCGCAGACAGGGTCCGAGGCCGCCCGGGATGATGCAGTGGACGCGCGCGATCAGATCGAGGGCAACAGCGTCTGGTACCTGGCCGATGATGCCGACAGCGTGACGCTTGGCGTCGGCGATCAGGTGATCGTGGCCGAGGCCTCCGGTCCCTATCCCTCGGTCACACTGGCGTTTCTGACATGATGCGCCCCCAGATCACACTGCTGAAGGCAGAAGCCGTCACCCAGATCGCGGATGATCTTGCCGGTGTCGTCGCGTCGGATCGCGCGCTGGCCGAGGCCGCCGCACAGACCGCAGACGCCCAGGCAGACGCGGCAGCGGGGCAGGCGTCCGTGGCGACGCAGCAACGGGCTGATGCCGAGGCCGCGCGCGACGTGGCCATCTCCCGCGCTGACCTCGCACAATCAGCGTCGGGTACCGCAGAGGCGCAGGCTGGCATCGCCACGACGCAGGCAGGGCAGGCCACGCAGGCCGCGACTGCCGCGTCTCAATCGGCTGTCGGGTCGGATGCGGCGCGCGTGGCATCACAAGAGGCTGCTGCCCTGGCGGCAACACGCGCCGACGTCGCGCTGGCACAAGCGGGCATCGCCACCGGCGCGAAGGTCGATGCGCTGGCCTCAGAGGAAGCGGCCGCCGCCGCGCTGGTGGCGCTGCAAGA
The DNA here is from genome assembly GCF_014681765.1 of Roseicitreum antarcticum. Classification (GTDB taxonomy): domain Bacteria; phylum Pseudomonadota; class Alphaproteobacteria; order Rhodobacterales; family Rhodobacteraceae; genus Roseicitreum; species Roseicitreum antarcticum. Next base: position 416,240 of record NZ_CP061502.1, on the reverse strand, counting down.
GCGCAGCATCTGGTACGTCGATGATGACGCGACCAGCGTGCGCATGGGTGTTGGCACCCTGATGGTTGCCGCTGACGGCGCCACTGACATCGAGGTCTCTGGCGAGACCTTTTCCATCCCCACTTTGACATTGGAGCTGCCGGTATGAGCGTGCAACAATTCGAGCTGCTGAAGAAATCGGCTCTGCAACCGACGATCGACGCGCTGACCGCTGCGACGGCGGCAGATGTGACCGCCGCGACAACGGCGCGCACCGGCGCTGAAACCGCACAGGGGGCTGCGGAAACGGCCCGCACGGGGTCCGAGGCCGCGCGCGATGCGTCGGTGGCCGCCCGGGATGCCACTGAGGGGTTCCTGGAGAACACCGAGGCCGCAGCGGCCTTGGCGACGGTCGCCCCCACTGCTGACCGCGTGCCGCGCGCGGCCGTGGGCACGCCGCACCTCGCCCGGGGATGGATCAGCCCCGAGGTCATCCCGTTCGGCATCATGGCACAGCAACCCGATGATCAGCCGGTCCCGGCGGGGTGGTGGGAATATGCCGCCCCTGCAGGCGGGCTGCGCATGATCAACAACTGGCAGCCGCAGGCACTGGGGGCCGGGGTCGTGGATCTGTCCCGCCTCGATCTGGCCTATACCGACACGGCGGGCACATTGCTGGCGCAGCCCGGGCAGGCGGTGGCGGCGCTGCGCGATGGCAACGGGGCCGTCGTGGCCACACAGGCCACCAGTGCCGCCCGGCAGACATACGGGCGGCACCCGGCGTCGGGCATCCGCAACCGCGCCAAACGCAGCGCGGATGTCGGTTCGGCTGTCGCATGGCCGGAAACGAATGTCGCAAACGGCATCACCTGTACGAAGGCCGGTTCGGGCATCGACACTGACGGGCTGCCGTTCGTGCTATATGATGTCGTGGGGACCGCCACAGCGGTTTCCTTCTTCTCCATTGTGAGTTCGGATCTGACCCGCTCGGCCGCGTTGTCGGGGCAGACGTGGACCGGAAGCTATCTGGTTCAGCGCGTCTCAGGGGCAGCGCCTGGCAACGCGCAGACGGGTGTGCGCATCGACGTGCGCGGCGAGACCGCCCCCAACTCCGAGACTGAGGCGACATTTGGTGAGCCGGTTGCCCCTGCGACAGAGACGCTGCGCACGATCTCCCGCACTCTTGATAACGCCGCCACAAACCAGGTGCGTGCGAACCTCGCAATTCGGGTCGAGAACGGGGATACGGTCGACTTCCGCGTGAAGATCAAGGCGCTGCAATTCGAGCAAGGCGGCGTGCGGTCAGTCTACCAGGCCGCCTTGTCCGAGTTCGACATCAGTGAGGCGGGGCAGCGGGACGTCTATTACCTGAAGCCCGACGGTATTGACGACTGGATGTCTTTCGCTACCCCGTTTGCCCCGGGCGGGCCGTTCACGCTGGCTGCGATCGTGAACGGCGGAACAGGGTTTCCGGCGCCGATGTGCTTCGGTTCTGCCGGGGGCCTGTCGTCATACAATCTCGCGCATGGCGCGGGCGTGCGCATGGACGGCAACGGGAACAGTGTCACCTTTGACGCGGCAAGCGACCCTGCATGGCCCGCGTTGGAGGGGAGCAGGCGGGTTGACCTCTCCAGGATCAACGGCGCGGCCTCTGCCGAAACCTGGCGAAACGGGCAGAAATACGCGGGCACGCCGACGATCACCGGGGACATTCTTGATGTAGCAGGGTTCGACACCCTGTTCCGCTCCGGCGGCAGCTACGGCTCATCGCGCTACTATGGTGGCGCCCTTGTCCCCAAAGCCATCTCTGAGCCGCAGCGGCGGATGCTGCAACGCTATCTCGCCAGCATAGGAGGAATTTCACTGTGAGCACCCGTGTTACCGTATTTTGCCGCGCCGATCAGGTTGATGATGCCCGCGCGCTGGCCGCATACCTCGATGATGACATCGGGGGGCTGGGCACGTTCGTGCCGGGCTACATTGACGCCGAGGGCGCGGATTGTGTCGCCGCCTCCGGGCCGAAGTCGGACGCCTGGCTGGCCCGGGCGCGAGCACCGGTGGGCGACCGGCCCGTCTGGGACAGCGATCAGGTGATCAACATGACCGGCGCTGCTCGGGCGTTGGCCGCGACCGTGTTCTGGCGCCCGTTGGACGCCGAGGGCGAGGCTAACCCGCTGCCGATATGGGACGGCACCCAGATAATCGCGTTGGTCGCGATGCCGCCTGATGTGGCGCTGTCGATCATGGCCACGCTGGGGGTGGTGCCAGTCGCGGAGCCTGACACATGAGCCGGGGCGCAATCCATCAACTCGGCCACGTCGCCTATGAGGTGGTCTATGCGGTGACCTCGATCCTGTCGCGGACGCTCAATGCGCTGCTGCTGCGCGGGTCAATGCATCAGACAACATCAAGCCGGGCGTATGTGGAGAGCTTTCACAGCGAAGGTTGGGCGCGCGGGCGTCGGGCGATCAACGCGATTTTCTTCTGGCAGCAAGATCACTGCGTCGAGGCGTGGGCATCAGAGGTCAACAGGGCGCGCAAGGTGCTGGCGCGCAACGATGCGCTTTTCCGCGCGACTGAATGAAGGAATTTGTGGTGCAAATTTTGGAGCAAATCATGCTGTGGGCCGGGCTGGTTCTGGCTTGGGCGTCGGGCGAGGCCGGTCGCATCTTTGTGGCCGGGGGCGCGGGTAGCCTGACGCGCTGGCTGTTTTCCGAACGTCGCCGCATCCGTGATGGCGCGGTGCAAGTGATCACGGGGTCACTGCTGGCGCATTACATGTGGCCGTGGACGCTGGCGGTGATGACCGTTGCTCTGCCGTCTTTGGGTGGCGAACCCGACTCCAAGGTGATGGCAGGATTCGTGTCCGGTCTGGTCGGTATCTCTGCGGCGAAAATTGCACTGGCGATGATCGAGGCGCGGGCAGGAGGGCGCGACAATGGCACACCGTAACGACCAGAATGATCAATGCCGCCACCCGTTCAAGCGGTTGGCGCGCGAGGAAGCCCGCACATGGTTGGTTGCGGCTGGAATAGTCGCGATCTGGATATGGGTGTTGTGAAATGGGCATGAACCGATTGACATGGCATCACACAGGCGGCGGGTATGTGCCCAATGCCATTGATCTTGCGGCATATCATGGCGTCATTGACGGTGACGGGGGCTTTGTCCAGGGGCTGCACCAGATCGAGGCGAACGCGCCCGGCCAAGCCATGCGGCCCGGCGCCTATGCTGCGCATACCGCCCGACTGAACACCGGCAATATCGGAATTTCTGTCGCTTCCATGGCGGGCGGTAAATGGGCGGATCCGCGCGCCAGCCGTGCATTCCCAAAGCCCGAACAGATCGACGCACTGATGAATAACAGCGCGCGGTTGTGCGTGGCATATGGCATCGCCCCGGATCCGCGGTTCACGCTGACCCACGCTGAGGTCGAGCCGACACTGGGCGTAAAGCAGCGCCAGAAGTGGGATTTTGATTATCCGGTCGGCTTCGTCAAAACCAACACGCGTGATCCCGTCGCGATCGGCAATGAGCTGCGCCAGGAGTTGGCATATCGGATCAAGCACATGGCGAACCGGCCAGCGCCTATCGCGCCTGCAACCGCGCCGCGCCCGATCCTGCGGCAAGGCTCACACGGCAACGACGTGCGGCTGCTGCAAGCCAAGCTGGGCTTGGAAGCCGATGGTATCTTTGGCCCTGAAACCCGCGCTGCTGTGGCTGCCTATCAGAAACGCACCAACCTGCTGCCGGATGGCGTGGTTGGGACCATGACATGGGACAATTTGCTGGGCGCCGACCAATGAGCTTGCGCATGTCCGCCTACGCTGTCGCCGCAGTGGCCGTGGCTGCCAGCTACGGCGCGACGTGGTGGCACGGCTTGTCCACCGGCATTGATCGCACTGAAGAACGATACCGCGCCGCCCAGGACAAGGTGCAGGCTGATCTGTTTCGATCCGCCGAGGCGCTGTCTATCCGGGCGCTGGAACTGGAACAACTCGACGCGGACCTTTCCGCCCGTGCCATGGAGGCCGAAGATGCTGCGCGCCGTGATCCTGATGTGTGTCGTATTCCCAGCCCTGACAGCCTGCGACGGCTGGAGGAGCGTTGGGAAGGGCGTTGAAGTCTCCGACCTGCCGCCCGCAGCCCGGCTGGAATGCAAATCCCCGGCCGCATTTCTGCGCGCCGGGGATTTCGAGATTATCGCGGGCCGGATGGGCGACGAGCTGATCAGGTGCGAACAGCGCCGGGGGCTGGCCGTTCAGGGCTTTGACGGGGTTCGGGATGCAGTTGCCACCAAGTAATAAGCAAATTCTCTTGATGTCAGCATTGCTACCCGCTTCCATGTCGGGTCATTTAGTGCTCGCCAAATGAGTGCATCTGATGCCTTCATTGTGCCATGAATTATCACACTCCAAGCCCTACGCAGCATATCCTCATTCATCCCCCAGCGCCTCCCGCGCGATCCGCTGCGCCTCTGATGCGATTGGAGTGGTCGTGATCCGACGCAGGGCGGCGCGCATCACTTCCGGGCTGGCCGGAGTTACCTTATTGGTTTCCGGCCTGCCAAGCGGTCCACCATCAAACCCACCGGCGTTGTAGACGTCTTCAACCTGCTTGCTTGGCATCGTCGTGCGTCTCCTTCCGCTTCACGTCCTTGCGCCGCAGCAGGTCACCCAAGGCCACCAGCATGCTGTCGGTATCGGTGAAGGCGCCGAGGCTGTTGCCCATCATCATGGAGTTTCTGGCATGCGCCGCCTCGATCACCCAGCCGCCGTTACTCATCCGCCGCAGGCCAATACTATCGGTGACCAGTGACGCGTCCATCTGGCCCGCAGGCGCGGTGTGGACTGGTTCAGGCTGACCCCATTCGGATGAAGGCTTGTGCTGAACATAAAACGCGCCCTGCCCGGTCTTCACCGCGTCCTCGACCTTTTCCCGTTCCATTTTGCATCACTCCTTGCTGCACATCAGAATGAAAAAATAGATATTTTTAGTTTAAATACAAGCCATAACGTTTTGGTATGACGGACACCCCATCCGCCACATTCAGATACTGAATCCGACCATAGGCCCCGATTGGGGCCTCTTTTTTTTGTTTCAAAGGGCGTTGGCAGGGCCATCCGCCCTTCGGAGACAGGGAGCTTGACGCAGAACGGGTCTCCGAATGGCCTGCGTCTCTCTTCAAGCGCCCCTCGACGGCCATGGGACGGCGAAAAACATCTGCGCATTTCCAATGGGTTGCCGCGTTCATGGGTTCGCCCCGTTCGTAAGATAATCCGGTGACGGAGACCGACACGAAGGCGCAGGGCGGTCAGAAGGACGGCTCCGTGGCGGCCGATCACCAGGCCGCGGCGCTGGTGCATGGGGCCAGCGACAGCAGCGAAAACCCTGCCGGAAGTCTCTGATGACAAACACACTTCGTGCCCATAGCCTGGCGCAATGTCGAACGGGCCCTGGACGGATGAAGAGAACGACCTGATCGTCGCGGATTACTTCGCGATGCTCGCCGACGACATCTCCGCGCGCCGCTACAGCAAGGCCGAACACCGCCGGGCGCTCCTGCCGCTGCTGAACGACCGGTCCGAGGGATCGGTCGAGTTCAAGCACCAGAACATCAGCGCGGTGCTGAAGGGCCTCGGCGAAGACTGGATCCCCGGCTACAAGCCCGCGTTCAATTTCCAGATGACCTTAGTGGATGCCGTTGCCCGATGGCTGGCGCTGAACCCCGCCTGGCTCGGGCGCCAATCTGGTCTGCAACCGGCCGCGGGCCTACGCGAGGCGGCGCAGATCTGGATCGGGCCGCCACCGACGCTGTCGAACCAGCCGCCTCCGCAGGAGCTGAACCAGATGCTGCACATCGCCCGTAAGTTCGATGTGGCTGGCCGGGACGAGCGCAACCGGGCCCTCGGCCGGGCGGGCGAGGAGCGCGTACTGGCGCATGAGCGGGCGGCCTTGCGGACGGCGGGACGGGACGATCTGGCGCGCAAGGTGCGCTGGGTGTCGGAGGAGGATGGAGATGGCGCGGGTTACGACATCGCGAGTTTCGCCCTGGACGGTCTGCCCCGGCTGATCGAGGTCAAGACGACGAACGGATGGGAGCGCACGCCCTTCCACATCACCCGCAACGAACTGGCCGTGGGATCGGGCTTCGTCATGCGTTTCTCCGGTGAGTTGGAGTTGCATGACGGCATTGGTCTTCGGGATAGTGTAGGCAACGTTCTCCAGTATTGTCAGATACTTCGCGCTCATCCTGCCCGAGCAGCCGAACCAGACCGAGCGCCAGCAGGCCGCACAGTTCGGCGCGGCGCTCGGCGGCGGTCATCTGGTCACGTGGGAGCGGATTGGGGCGTTTCATGTCTCGTGGCCGTGTTCGGTGGTGTCGTTACCGATCAAAAGCCACCCGGCCGCCCGAGACGGGACAACTCAGTGGAACGGGATGCCGAAATGCGAACAGGGAGAGAACATCAGGGCTTGCCGATCACGGATTTGTCCATGATTATCGCAGGTTGAATCAATCGAGAGCAGTAGTTCATTGAGGTAAGTTCATGGCGCGCAAAGCATCCCCAATCGGTCCCCATGTTCTGGCGCTGATCGAGGATGCGCGCGTCGACCTCGCCCGATCTGCCCTTGCCGTGCGAGAAGGCGACAACGAGCCGGATTTCAAGTTATCCGTGGACGTTCCCGATCTCACCGACGAAGAAGCGGTCGAGGCGTTTCGGCAAACACTTGTCGAGACGCTATCGGATTTCGACCGTGATGACCTGCGACCTGCGGAGCAGCGATCACGAAGGATCCGAGCCCTCGCAGAGAAAAAAGGCGTCACCTCTCTCACCACGATTGTCGATCAACAGCTCGACAACACCCGGTCGCAGGAGTTTCACCGACAGCCGGATGAACTGTGCAGAAGCATCTGGGCCTATCTCCATGAACGCGAAACATTCGAGGATGCGGAGAGCTTTCACTTCGCCCGGCAGTTTCGCGACCACGGCAAGCTCTACGACGCTTTCGAGGTCGAACTGGAGAACCAGGTAGCCCTCGATGCAGCGGCCATCGACGAAAAGGCGCTGGCGTCCAAGATCAAGGGCATGCTCGAGCTGAAGCCCGAGATATCCTGCACGGTCAAGGCGCTTGATCTACCTGCCACCGATACGCACCCTGCGTCCATCATGCTGATCGTCCGGCATGGTGGCCCGCTTTCGAGCGTCTACGATCATCGGCAAGACGGACGGCGGGGAACCATCTACTACCGCCCGCCGAACGAGGCGACGCTGATCTACACGCCCTCGATGCGGCAGATCGAGGTCTGCGCGGACAGCCCCGAGCACAACCGCGCCGTTGGCGGCGCGACCCGGTCGAAGCATCTCGACGGCGCCGCCTTCGACATCGCCATGGCGAACCACGACCCGGTAGCCTGCGAGGCGGCGGCGCGCGAGGTTGGGTTCCTCGGCTTCGGCTTCTATCCGCGCTCGGGATTCATCCATGTCGATCTCGGGCCCGCTCGCCAGTGGGGCGAGCGCTTCCCAATCCAGGCGACAGCTTTCGCGGCTGAAACGCCGCCTGCGCGCGAAGTGCTGGCCGACAGCCGCACCATGAAGGGCGGCGGGGCCGCCGGTGTGGCTACGCTGGGCGCCGCGGGCGTCGAGGTCGCTCAGAACGTCCTGGCCGAGACGCAGTCCGCAATCCTGCCGCTCCTACCATATCTCGACACCCTACGCTGGGTGTTCATCGCGGTGGCGCTCGGTGGGATCGCGGTCACGATCTACGCGCGGCTCGACGACTGGAAACGGGGGCAGCGATGATCGCCACGTTGCTCGGCGGGATGGTCGCCAGCCCGTGGATGCGGGCCGCCCTCAGCTACGGAGCCATCGCGCTCTCGGTGCTCCTGTTCCTGCTCGCCCTTCGGCGATCAGGCGAACTCACGGGTCGCCTCGCTGAACGCCTTGAGACCACGGAGAAGGCCCATGACGTCCAACGCCGGATGCTGGAAGCGGCGGCTCGCTGTCTTCGTGATCGCAACGAGCTTGCTGAGCGGCTGCGCGACGGTCAGTTCTGACGGCAGCGTGCCAGGGGCGTGTCCGCCGGTTTTCGAGTATAGCCGCGAGCTCCAGGCCCGGGCGGCCGAGGAACTGGCCCTGCTGCCGCATGGTTCGGCCATTAGCGAGATGCTGAGCGACTACGCTGTGATGCGCGACCAAGCGCGAAGCTGCTGAGCTTCAAAATCGAAATCGGTAGGTGCCTTGCCTGTTCGCAGATGTTCAGTGTTTGGACAGGCCTGACCGCGACGAAGCAATGGAATCGTCTATAGGCAGTTTGACGGACGCTTCAAAACCCGAAGCAGCGCCGGGACGCGGGGATCTCAGAACCAGCGGGCTTTCGATGCGATCCGCGATGGCGGCGACAATCGCGAGACCCAGCCCGCTGCCATCTCCACTTGCGCCCGCGCGCTCGAAGCGGGCTGTGAGACGGTCCAGAGTTTCAGGTCGCAGGACGGGCCCGTCGTTCGCGACGATCAACTGGCCATCCCGCGTCAAGGTCACATCGACCGGGGCCGCGTCCGAGCCATGACGCAGAGCGTTCTCCACGAGGTTTCGACACAGGATCCCGAACGCGTCGGGATCGAGGTCCGACATCACCGGTGCCTCTGGCAGCGTCAACAAGATGCGGCCAGGCGATCCAGTTCGGGCGACATCCTCGACCACCAGTCGCGCAACGATCCTGAGATCGGAGCATCGATCCAAGCGAAGCTGTCCGCCTTCGGCCCGCGCGAGTTGCATCAGGCGTTCGGACAGCCGGGTCAGTCGCTTGAGAGTGGCTTCTATTTCGGCCGCCCGCGCCCTGGCGGCCATGTCGCCAGTTTCCGACTGCAGGCGCTGAGCCTGCGCGATGGCGCCGGCCAAGGGCGTGCGCAGCTCATGCGCGGCGTTCGCGGCAAAGCTTCGTTCGGCATCAAAGGCGGCCTTCAGCCGGTCGAGCAGCCTGTTCAGGGTGGCTGCCACAGGAGCGATTTCGGATGGAATGTCACCGCCTGGAACGGGTGACAGGTCCCGGGCATTGCGCGCATCCAGTCGTTCGCCGAAGCGTCGAAGGGGTGCGAGGCTCGCCTTTACGGCGAAAACGATGGACAGCAACGCCAGGGGCACCACGATCAGCAGGGGTAGCCCAAGACCCATCCGTATCTCGCGCGCGACGGAGCCGCGGTGCTCCAAGGGTTCCGCGACCGTGATCCTGATCGTCCCCTGGAGCGCGTCTTCGTTGTAAAGGCGGTGGGTTGCGGTCAGGCGGAAGCCCGGACCGTCGTAGGCCGGAAAAACCGCCATGTCCGCAGTGTGCGACTGAAGCAGGATGCGCCCTTCGGCGTCACGCACGATGTAGGTGAAGAGCTCGTCATGCTCGCGGATGACGCCGAGCCGCTGCGTGAGCCCATCCTCTTCGCGCCCGACGATATCCACGACGGCCAGCGGCAACAGGCGCTGCGCAGTCTCCTGCAGCGCGGAGTCAAAGACCTCGTCCATCTCACCCCGCAGGATCAAAGCCGTCACGGAGGCGGCAGCGATCCACAGCACGGTCAACAGAATGCCAAGGAACAATCCGAGCCGGGCCTGAAGGCTCGCGGGCCACCTCATGGCTTGCCTAAGCGGTAACCCATGCCGCGCTCGGTCTCGATGAATCGTGGCCCGAGCTTCTTGCGCAGGCGGCTGACATGGACCTCGATGGTGTTGCTCTCCACCTCGGAGTCGAAGGCGTAGAGTTTCTCTTCCAGCTGCGCCTTCGACAGAAGCTGCCCTGGGCGGGACAGAAGCGCCTCGAACAGCGCCCACTCGCGTGCGGTCAGCGCGACCGGCTTGCCATCACGATGAATGCTGCGCGCGGCAAGGTCGATCTCCAGCGCGCCATGGCTGATGATCGGGTTAGGATTGCCGGTGTAGCGCCGGGCAACCGAGCCGATGCGCGCCGACAGTTCCGACAGGTCGAACGGCTTCACGAGGTAGTCGTCGGCCCCGGCATTCAATCCATCGATCCGGTCCGACACCTGGTCGAGCGCGGTCAGGATGATCACGGGTGTCACGTCGCCGCGCGCGCGCAGGGTCTTGAGAAAGCCGATGCCGCGGCCATCGGGCAGCATCAGGTCGAGCAGCACGAGATCGTAAGCGGCACCGGCCATGGCATCTCCCGCCGCATCAAGCCGCGTGACCCAGTCTACCGACTGACCGTCGCCTGCGATCTGGTCGCGCACGGCAGCGCCCAGAACCGTGTCGTCCTCGATCAGCAGAATGCGCATGTTGGTCCCGATCCTTTCCCGATGACCCTCCATGACTTGTCTGGCTGACGCAAAGCTGACACCGCCGGGCTCCGAGCTTCAGGCTCCCGTCAGCTTCGCCGCGCATATGTTGCATCAAGAGGCGTGCCAGCAGGAGTTTGCCCCATGAAGAAGACATTGACAATTCTCGGCTTTCTCGCGGTCTTCCCGGCGGGGTTAGCGCTTGCCGATGACGACTGCTTCGTGCCCATGGCGGACTGGCAGCCGAGGGATGCCGTTCAGCGCCTCGCCGAAGACAACGGTTGGTCTGTGCGCCGCATCAAGATCGACGACGGCTGCTACGAGATCGACGGCCGGGATGCCGAGGGGCGCCGGATCGAGGTGACGGTTCATCCTGCCACGCTGGAAGTTATCGAGTTCGAATACGAAGACGATGAGGACGAAGACGATCGCTCTCGCAGGGATCGGGAGCAGCGAAGCGATGACTGATCTGGCGCAGCTCGCAAAGAACGTCACCTTGGGGCCAGTCCAGTCGTCAATTTGTTGGACCACTGCTGTTGGCAAAGTTCTAAATCTGTCTGGCCCCTTGCTGGTCGCCTCGCTTTGCGTTCTGGCGGGGCTGCTCGGCTTCACTACGTATGCTTCCTACGGTTCAGATGCGGCCATCGGGATTGCCGTCGGGGCGGCGGCGGTGGTCGCCATGAGCCAGACCCTGATCCTCGCCGCACGACCGCGTCTGTTGGAGCCGTTATTCGGTGGGCTCGACCGCATGTACCGGGTCCACAAGTGGTTGGGTATTTCAGCGATGGTCCTGATGATCCTGCACCAGCAGATCGAGCCCGATTTCGAGCGGACGGTGCGCGAGACCGGGCTGGGGGAGCTGGCCGAGGAGGCAGGGGAGTTCGCCTTCAATGCGCTACTCGTGCTGATCGCGATCAGCTGGTTCCGGCGCTTGCCGTTCATTCCACTGGAGATCCCTTATCAGATCTGGCGTTTCAGCCATCGGTTCATGGGCGTCCTTTTCTCCGTCATCGTGTTCCATCAGTTCTTCGTCGACATGCCGACCGGGGTCGATCCGTCGCTGTCGGTGATGCTGAACACGTTCGGGCTCGGTGGAGTGATCGCCTGGTTGCATACCGAATTCGTCGCACCGCGCCTGCGGCGCAGGGAGTACACGGTCAGCGACATCAGCCGACATGGCGACACCACCGCGTTGACGCTCAGCCCCAATGGGCGGGCCATGCGCTGGCGGCCTGGGCAGTTCGCCTTCTTCCGCGCGCCGGAAGCGGGTTTTTCCGAACCGCACCCGTTCACGATCGCCAGCGCCCCACGCCCTGACGGCGCGCTTACCCTGTCAATCAAGGGGCTGGGTGGCTGGACCCGGCGCTTGCCTGACGCCCTTCGGACCGGGATGAGCGTGCAGGTCGAGGGGCCCTATGGCCGGTTCGACTTCCGCAAGGGTGGCGCGCGCCAGATCTGGCTTGCGGGCGGCATCGGCATCACGCCGTTCCTTGCGTGGGCGGAAAGCCTGACCGAGGCGGAGCGGCGAAACATTCACCTCGTTTATTGTGTCCGCACTCCCGAAGAGGAGATTGGGGTGGAGATCCTGCAAGCGGCAGCAGCTCGCAACCCGAGGTTCAGCTATCAGGTGGTGGCGACCGAGCGCGATGGACGCCTGACGGCCGAGCGTCTGACCGGTATGGTGCCCTTCGCGGTCCGGGGTGCCGATCTGTGGTTCTGTGGCCCGAAGGGCCTGAAAGACGGGATCCTGAAGGGTCTGAAGGCGCTGGACCAGACGCCGCGACGCGTCCGTTTCGAGCATTTCGAGTTCGCCTAACGCTCAGACCATCAGTTCTGCACGAACCATGCGTCACCCGTACCCAGCTTTTCGCCCCGCCAGATCGGCGGGGCGTTTTTTTCCTGACGGCAAGCTGAAGCAGGAATCGCAGGGCCGTCAGGAAGGCCTCAGGTCAGGTCTGCATATCGGTCTCATCAAACGAAAAGGAGACCCTCCGATGCGAAAGACCCTCACTCTTCTTGCCGCCTCCACCGCGCTGACCGCCGTGATCGGCACCACCGCGTGGAGTGCGATGAACGCCACCCCCGATGGGAGCCCTCAGCCCTTCGCGGCGATCTTGCAGGACGCAGCGCAGTCCTTACCCCTCATCCTCGCCAGCGACGACGATGACGACGACGAGGAAAACCACGGCTCGCGGCGTGATCACGACGACGATGATGACGACGAAGACTGCGACGATGATGACGATGACGACTGCCGCGGCGGCGCTCCCAATCCCGCGCCCGCTGGAACAGTTGCACCCCCGCAGAATGGTCTCTTCGGAAGCGGCGCCCCGCCGCAGGTCCAGGTGAACTGAGCCGCCCCATAGCAACTCTCCGAACAAGGACCGATCCGATGAAATTGAAATCTCTTCTCGCAACGCTCGCGCTCACCACTGCGCTGACGCTTCCCGGCCTCGCCATGGCAAGGCCGGTGACGCTCACCACGACCCTTAACAATTACGGTGGCGATGGAGCCTATCTCGCGCTCTACGTCACCGACGCCTCCGGCGCGTACATGGGCAGCCTGTGGATGGCGGGAGACAAGTCGAAGTACTACGAGCACCTGAGCGACTGGTACCGCGCCACTTCCGGCGACACCGCGCAGGTAAACGGCATCACCGGCGCCAGCGTCGGCGCGGGCCGCACGCTCGAGATCACGCTCGATCTCGCCGATGCGCTGTTCGATGCAGGATACACCCTGCACATCGACGCGGCCGTCGAAGACATGCGCGACAGCCCCAACGAGGTAGCGGTCCCGCTGACGACGACCGGCGCGGGCACGCCTGTGACCGGGCGTCGCTATGTCGCCAGTTTCGCCTACGACATGTGAGGAGACAGGCCATGATCCGCGCTCTTCATCGCTGGCCGGGTCTTCTGGCCTTGGCTCTCATCACGGTGCTGACGCTCAGCGGCGCTGCGTTGTCGGTCTTCCCGGCGGCCGAGCGCCTGACCGCGCCGCAAGCAGCGACGAGCCTGACTGTCGGAACGCTCGCCGAACGCATTCAGGGCGCCTATCCGGGCGTTGAACAGATCCGCCGCGCGCCCTCGGGCCGGATCACGGCCTACTGGTTCGATCAAGGCACGCCCGGTGCCGCCGTGATCGACCCTGCCACGGGTCAGGGCGTGGCCTCGGCCGACCCCAACCAGACTCAACGCTGGCTCACCAACCTGCACCGCTCGCTGTTCCTCGGCGATGGCGGGCGCATCGCCATGGCTGCGGGCGCCGCGGCGATGCTGACCCTCGCGCTTTCGGGTGTCCTGTTGGTCACCCGGCGTGTGGGAGGCTGGCGGCACTGGTTCGCGCGGCTGCGCGGACCCCTTGCTGGCCGGCTGCATGTCGAGATCGCCCGCATCGCGGTGGTCGGCCTTGTCCTGTCGTCCACCACCGCTTTGTGGATGACGGCGTCCACCTTCGATCTGCTTCCCGGTGGCGGCGTGCCAGCCATGCCGGTTGAGGTGAGCGGCGAGACTGGGTTCGCACCTGGTCAGATGCTCCTTCTGGTGGAGACGCCCGTCGCCGAGCTGCGGGAGTTGAGCTTTCCCTATCCCGGCGATGCGACGGACGCCTTCACGCTAAAGACCGACGGCGGGACCGGGTATCTCGATCAGGGCACCGGTGCGCTGCTGGCCTGGACCGACCTGACCGGGTGGGAACGCGTGTCAGAGACCATCTACATGCTGCACACCGGACAGGGTGCGGCGACGCTCGGCCTCGTTCTGGGCCTGATGGCGCTCGGCGTCCCGGCAATGGGCGTGACCGGCGTTTTCGTCTGGCTCGCGGGTCGGAGGGGGCGGCCGCGCATCCGGGGCAATCAGCCCGCGGGACGCGCCGAGACGATCCTGCTCGTCGGCAGCGAGGGTGGCAGCACTTGGGGTTTCGCCGCGACGCTCCACGCCGCGCTGACGAACGCCGGGCAGAGAGTGCACGCAGCCCCCATGTCCGCCTTCGCGCCGGAACGTTATGCCGCGGCCAACCGGATCATCGTGCTGGCCGCAACCTATGGCGACGGCGCGGCGCCTGCCTCGGCCAAGGGCTTTCTCGACCGGCTGGCAGCAGCCGACCACGCACCCGACGCGCCGGTGGCCGTGCTCGGCTTCGGCGACCGCAGCTTTCCGGCTTATTGCGCCTTCGCCAATGCTGTCGCGGCAGCGGCGCAGGCGAAGGGCTGGCCGCAGCTCATGGCCATCGACACCATCGACCGTCAGTCGCCGCAGGACTTCGCCCGCTGGGGCCGCGCCCTCGGAGACGCTATGGGGGTCGATCTCGATCTGTCCCACCAGCCCGTTCACCCGGCAACCGAGACGTTGACCCTCGTCTCGCGCCGAGACTACGGCGCAGAAGTGCAGGCCCCGACCGCGATCCTGCGCTTCGCCCTGCCGCGCGCGACGCTCTGGTGGCGGCTCGTCGGGGTCGGGTTCGCCCGGTTCGACGCAGGCGACCTGATCGGCATCATGCCCGAAGGGAGCTCCGTGCCGCGCCTCTACTCGCTCGCCTCCGCGCGCCGCGATGGGTTCGTCGAGATCGTGGTGAAGAAGCAGCCTGGCGGACTGTGTTCCGGCCAACTGACCGCGCTGGAACCCGGGCAGACCGTCACCGCATTCCTGCGCCGCAATCCGGGGTTCCAACCGGGCCGAGGCCAAGCGCCGCTGATCCTGATCGGCGCCGGAACCGGCATCGGCCCATTGGCGGGTTTCGTGCGCGGTAACTCCAGGCGGCGGCCCATCCACCTCTTCTTCGGGATGCGTCACCCGGACAGCGACTTCCTCTACGGTGAAGAGATGCCCGTCTGGCAGGACGAGGGCCATCTGGCCCAGCTTGTCACCGCCGTCTCGCGCGGGGCGCGGCCGCATTACGTCCAGGACGCGCTTCGCAATGAGGCTGCCGAGGTGGCCCGCCTGATCAGAGATGGCGCGCGGGTGATGGTCTGCGGTGGGCGCGACATGGCTGCGGGCGTCGCCGACGCGCTGGCTGAAATCCTTGCTCCCACCGGGCTCTCGCCCGCAGTGCTGAAAGCCGAGGGACGTTATGTCGAAGATGTGTACTGAACCGATGCGCCATGCCCTGAACGGTCCAACCATGGGCACGCGCTGGTCTGCGCTGTTATTCGCGCAAGCTGGTTTTGATCCGGCGCCGGTTCGCGCAGCGCTGCAGGCCGCCGTCGATGAGGTGGACGCGCAGATGTCCACCTGGAAGCCCGACAGCAATCTCATGCGCCTGAACGCGGCGCCGTTGGGCGCGTGGGTGGCGGTGCCGGATGGGCTCGGGCGGGTTCTGCGACTCGGGCTCGAGATCGGCCGTGCCTCTGACGGAGCCTTCGATATCGGCATGGGCGATGTGGGGACCGCCTGGGGTTTCGGACCTCTTGCGGCGACACCCGCCCGCATTCGTACCGCGATGAGGACCGACCGGGTTCCAACGCATCAAGCGTTGGAGATCGACGCGGGCAGCGGCCTTGTCCGAAAAACGTCCCCGGTTGCATTGGACCTGAACGGCATCGCGAAGGGGTATGGCGTCGACCGGCTGGCCGAGACGCTGGCGGCGTATGGCATCGACGACGCACTCGTCGGCATCGACGGCGAGATGCGCGCGCTCGGGCTTCGGCCCGACGGGCAAGCCTGGACCATCGCGGTCGAGGCCCCAAACGCGGATCGCCGCGCTCCCCATTCCATCCTGGCGCTTCAGGACGCCGCCGTGGCGACATCAGGGGACTATCGCCACTGGGTCGAGGTTCAGGGCCGCCGCCTGTCGCACACCATGGACCCAGATCGCGGCGCGCCCGTGCTCGCGTCGCCAGCCTCGGTCACGGTCGTCGCGCTGACATGTGCCGAGGCTGACGCCTGGGCTACGGCGTGCATGGTGAAAGGAAGCTTGGAGGGCGTGCAATTGGCGCGTAGAAGCAACCTGAGCGCTCTCTTCATTGATCGTGAGGGCGATCTGCTTCGCGAAACGCGAGTTGGACGGCTGTTCGAACCCCGTCCAGGCCCCGAGCGCGTGGTTGACGCCGGGATAAGCACCAAATGACAGCATTGTTTCATGATCGTCTGAACGTCGCCCTGTTGGGTTTTGCTTTGCTCGGTCTGGTGTCCGGCCTTGTATTCTGGCTGGTGGGGCAGCTGGATTATGCCGCGATAGCGTGGACGGCAGGTGTCATTCCCGTCCTTGCGGCGCTCTTCGTCGAAATCGTGCGCAGCCTCTGGAAGGGCGAAGTCGGGCTCGACATCGTGGCGGCGCTGTCGATGTCGGCAGCACTTCTGTTCGGCGAGACGCTGGCTGCGGCGGTGGTCGCGCTCATGTATTCGGGCGGCACCTTCCTCGAAAGCTTCGCACAGGGTCGTGCCCGGCGCGAGATGAGTGACCTTCTGTCCCGCGTGCCCCGGGGCGCCATCGTCGGAAGCCAGGTCGACCACGGTTGAGCCTCTGATCGAGATTGCGGTTGGCGACGTCATGATCCGCCTTGACGCGGGCACTTCGGCGGCGCGGATTGGGTGACGCCATCTGTGCAGGCGCGGCAGGCATATTTCGGGCGCACGGTGACGATCACGCGCAGCTGGGCCGGCACGATGTCCAACCGCTCGGTGCGATCCTCGCCGATCTTGTGCATCTGCCCGCAGCCGCATGGGCACCTCAGGCTATCGGGCTCGACCACCTGCTCGATGCGCGGCAAATGTTAAGGCAGGTTCCTGACCGATGGCCGGGTCGAGATCGATTCCAACAGCGTGGAAAATCTGATCCGCCCGATTGCGCTGAATCGCAAGAATGCTCTGTTCGCGGGTCACGACGAGGGCGGAAAAGCCTGGGGTCGCATCGCGTCGCTCATCGAAACGTGCAAGATCAATGG
This sequence comes from Roseicitreum antarcticum, assembly GCF_014681765.1. Lineage (GTDB taxonomy): Bacteria > Pseudomonadota > Alphaproteobacteria > Rhodobacterales > Rhodobacteraceae > Roseicitreum > Roseicitreum antarcticum. The sequence goes on along the minus strand of NZ_CP061502.1, from coordinate 399,101 downwards.
CGTCGAACCCTTCGCCTATCTCAAGGCCATACTCGAGGCCATCGCTGCCGGGTATCCCCAAAACCGCATCGACGATCTGCTGCCCTGGAACTTCACGCCATCAAACTGAAATAGACGTCGTCTCCAGCCACCGCTTACGATGTGTTCGGAACCTTTATTCTGCGATCGAGCACGTCAACGCATGCGCCATTTCCCGCAAGGCCACCATGCCGGGGTCGTCGAGGCCGATAGTCCTGTCTCCGAAAATGCGCGCCCGACCGACCTTTGCGGGTTGATCGCGGAAGGTGTCCAGTGCCGCGTTGATGCCCTTAACTGCGGCAATCGCCATGGCGTCGGGGTCGCTGGCCTTCGTGGCCTCCCGCGCGGCGGCGTCCAGCGCGTCGAGCACTGTCTTGTCACCCAATTGCGCCTTGCCGCGCGCCGACATCGCCGCGCATGCGGCGTCCATCAAGGTCGGTACTGTCGCCCAGTCCAGCGCGGTTTCGCCGCGGGTGGCTTTCGCCGCGCTCATCAGGCTGGTGGCGAGCAATGTCCCGAAGCTGGAACTGGAGACCTTGGAGACCGCTGACGCCATCATCATGAAGGCCTGACCCAGATCTTCCGGCAGATCTGGCGCGATGCCGTCAAGTTCGCGGAAAGCCTTGATCAACGTGATGCCCAGATCGCCATCGCCCACCTGACCGTCAAGTTCGGACAGGGCGGCATGCTGGCCTTCCAGATGCGTGCGGATCACCGCGATGCCGTGGCGAAGGGCGGGCGTCGTCAGTCCCATGGTCACACCTTCCAGAACGCGCACTCCGCCGGGGCGGCTAGAAATCCGTCCAGCGTGTCGTCCAAAGGCAGCAGCGTGAGCGAAACACCCGCCATTTCCATCGAAGTCGCGTAGCGCCCGACGATCCGGCGAGTGGGCGTGATACCCTCCGCTTCAAGGCGATCTGCGATGCGGTTATACAGAATGAATAATTCTTCCACTGGGGTGGCCCCAAGACTGTTCACCAGCACCGCGACTTGTGCCCCGCGCGGGAGGTTCAGGTCTGCTAGGATCGGGTCCAGCATCGCATCGGCAATTTGATTGGCAGTTTGCAATTTGCCCCGCATCACGCCGGGCTCGCCGTGGATGCCCATGCCGACTTCCATTTCATCCTCGCCCAGCGAGAAGGTGGGCTTGCCCGCCTGCGGCACGGTGCAGGAGGACAGCGCCACGCCCATCGTGCGGCATCCGTCCGCTGCGCGCTGCGCGACCTCGGTCACGCCTGCCAGGTCCAGCCCCGCTTCGGCGGCGGCACCTGCGATTTTGAAGGCAAGGACCATGCCTGCGACGCCGCGCCGTTTCTCACGCTCGGCCAAGGATGCGCTGGCAACGTCATCGGCCAGCAGCACTGTGGCGCAGGTGATCCCGTCCATTTCGGCAAGATCACCGGCCATGTCGAAATTCATTACGTCGCCGCCATAATTGCCATAGAGGCGCAACACGCCCGCGCCCGTATCCGCCGCCCTTATTGCAGTGGCCATCTCATCCGCCGAGGGCGATGCAAACACATCCCCACTGGCCACCGCGTCCAGAAAACCGGGACCGACATAGCCAGTGAAGATGGGCAGGTGGCCCGACCCGCCCCCTGAAACGATACCCACTTTGCCATTTTTTGGGGTTTCGGCGCGCGCGATGACGCGCGTTGTGCCCTCGACCAGTCGGTAGTACTGGGGATAGGCGCGAACCAATCCTTGCAAAGTCTCGTCCGCATAGGCGAAGGGATCGTTCAGGATCTTTTTCATCGGTCACCTCTGTCGATTGGATCAGGCTACTTTCGGCAGTGTCATCGCATCGGCACGTTTCAGCGCGGCGGCGATACGCTCCAGCTGCTCATCGGGCACCCGGTTGAAGGGCGCGCGGCAAGGACCGACATCTCGGCCATCTTGCATGTTGATGCAGGCCTTGACGCCAGCGGGCCAGTTATAGCGGCTGATCTGGCTGCATACATCGGTTATGGCGAAGTGCAGTTGCTGGGCGTAAGCGATATCGCCGGTCTGAACGGCGTCCCAAAGCGCCAGGCAGTGGCGTGGCAACAGCGCGGCCGCGCCCGAAACAGACCCTGTCGCACCGATAGCCAGCCCCGGATAGAGTAACCAATCATGCGCCCAGGTCACCGAAATCTGGTCGCCGATGGTATCCAGCAGCGCCGTCAGCGTTTCAAGCGACCCGCCGATGGATTCCTTAGTGGCGATCAACCCAGTTTCATGCTGGTTCGCCGCCATGCGCTGCATCAGCGGGACGGTAACCGGCGCGAAGGTCAGCACGTTGTAGACCATCGTGGGCAGGCCTGATTCCTTGTGAATCGTGGCGTAGAAGTCATAGATCCCCTCATCCGAGCAGATCTGGTAGATGGGCGGCGTCACCATTACGCACTGGGCGCCTGCATCGCGTGCTGCCTTGGCGCGTTTCACCGCCTCGCGGGTTGATGTGGTGATGATGCCTGCCATGACCGGCACGCGGCCTGCGGCGGTGTCCTGCGCAGTCTTGACCAGATGGCCTAGGTCTTCGGCATCCAGTGCGTGGCCTTCGCCTGTCGATCCGCCGACGCAAACGCCCGTCACACCCAAAGAGATGTTGTAGTCGATTTCGCGCCGTAGAGCGTCGAGGTCGAGCTCTTCGTCCTTTGTGAATGGTGAAACTACCGGGGGGAAAATTCCGACTATGTCTTCTTTCGTCAGAAGTTTGGGCATGACGTGTCCTTTTGTACCGAGGTTGGGGCGAAGCGGCTGGCTTCTTGTGCTCTACTTTACATATGTTCGGATACCGGTCAATATGTTCGCAATGTGAATATCAATATTTGGGGCTTGGCATTTCCCCGGTGCTTGGCCAAATAGAGTAAGCGCCGATGTCAGTCCGCAAATGCGGGGGTAGCCGGATTGAAAATCTCTAATGCATGTCGGGTGGAGCGATGAGCGCTGACAACCTCAAGAGCCTGGCCAAGATGATGGCGATCCTGGATTGTTTCTCGACGATAGATCGAAAGCTGTCCGCGGCAGACATCGCCGCGCGCACCACGATCCCCCGCGGCACGGTTCATCGGATATTGCGGACCATGCGCGATCTGGGACTTGTCGAACAGGGGCGCGACCGAGATCAGTACCGGCTGGGCATGAAACTGTTCGAGCTTGGCACGACTGTGCTGGCCAATATGGAACTGCACCGCGAGGCAAGCGCCACCATTGAGGCGCTGACGCGGGCCACAGGCGAAACCGTGCATCTGTCGGTGTTTGACGGCAAATCCTCGACCGTCATCAACCGCACAGACCCGGATGGGGTTCGCGTGAATACATTGTTCGTGCTGGAATCTTCGCCCGCGCATGCGACCGCCTCTGGCAAGGTTGCGCTGGCATTCCAGTCGTCTGAGGCGATTGACCGCTTCATTGGGCGGGGGCTGCCGCGCATCGCGCCCAACACGATCACTGACCCACAGGCGCTGAAGGATGATCTGGCGCTTATTCGCGCCCGGGGTTTTGCCATCGACGATGAAGAGCTGGTTCCCGCGACAAAATGTGTCGGTGCCCCGATCCGCAATGTGTCTGGTGCAGTGTTTGCAGCGATCAGTGTCAGTGGGCACCCCGACCGGTTCACGCCGGATCGTATCTCGGCCTATGCCGACCTGGTGCGGTTTCACGCTCAGGCGGTGTCGCAGAAGCTGGGATATCGGGCTGAAGGCGGCATGTAGATCTGATGGAAAAAGCGGGACGGACATCCGCCAACGGTGTAGCAGAGACTGGCAAAGGACGCCGCGCGCTGTGCATCTGGCCTTACTTGGTATCATTGTGGCCGTCCTGCGGGGCAGACAGGATTCGGACAAGCGCGCGTTCGGCGGACGCTGCGATGCGGGCTTCGCCCTGACCGCCAAGACCCGCAATATGCGGGGTCAGGAGGGCATTGGGCGCCTGCCATAGCGGACTGTCTGGTGAAAGCGGTTCATTCGCGAAAACGTCAAGGCCCGCGCCGCTCAGATGCCCGGAGGCCAGAGCCTCGGCCAGTGCCGTTTCATCCAAAAGGCCGCCGCGTCCGACGTTTATCACGATAGCGCCGCGGCGCATCTTCCTGATCACGCTGCGCCCGATCAAACCTTTTGTGTCGGCGGTCAGCGGCAGGCATAGCACGACGACATCTGCCGCGCTCACCTCGGCGTTCAGTGCGGACAGGGGGGCGACGCGGTCGAAGGCATCGGTTTCGGGTGGCGTGCGGTTCAGTCCGGTGATCTGCGGGCCAAAGGGGCGGGCACGGCGCGCCACCTCCTGCCCGATTTGTCCACAGCCTATAATCAGCAACTGCGCGCCTTCGAGCGTGCGCAACTGTTGCGCGCAGTCCCGGTCGTCGATCCATTCTGCGGCTTTGCCAAACCGGTGCAGGCCCCGCAGCAAGCTCAGGATCAGCGCAAGCGCATGTTCTGCAACTGTTGTTGCCAGCGCGCTGCCGACCCATGACATTGTGACATGCGTGGGGGGGTGCCAGTGGGCAAACCCCTCGCGCCCGGCCGACAGGATATGCAGGGCAATGCGGCGCGGGGCGGCGGCTTCCAACGCGGCGCACAGACGCTGCGCCATCGCCGGGCCCGGGTCGGTCAGAAGCACCAGATCGGCGTTTTGGATTGCGTCAAGCAGCGCATCGAAACTGTCGATGCGATGATAGGCAACGTCCACCCGCTGCATGGCCCGCGCGATCTGCTGCGCCGCCAGTTCGGTGCGCGCGTAGTGGACCACGCGCACCATGCGGCAGGGCGGCAGATCAGGCGGGGGCTGCATCGGGTTCAGCTGCCGATAGCAAGCAAGGCATCCGCGGCGGCGGTGACTTCGGGCATCTGGTCAAGATTCACCATGTCGAGCGGTGCGCGCACTGCCGCCATAGTCGCGTCTTCGCGGCTGCGGGCAGTCAGGGCCTTCACTGTCGGGACAACTGGATGGCGTGCGATGCAATCATAAAGCGTGCAGACGGCTGAAAAAAGGTGTGCATCATCGCCTTTGCTCGCAACAAGGGCCGACATCTGGCGCGGTGCGATATTGCCGAGGCCCGAAATGGCACCTGCGCCACCCAGCTTGATGGCGCGCGGCAAAAAAATCTCATTGCCGACGAAGACATCCAGGTGTGGGAATGTTCGGATACTGCTTTCCACATGCGCCCAATCGGGTACGCTGTCTTTCAGGCCCGTGATGACGGGACCTAAGCGGTCGGTCAGCCGCGCGATTACATCTTGCGAAATGGCAACGGATACAAGACCCGGAATGTCATAGAGCATCAGACGCAGGCGGGGATCATCTGCGCCCTCGACCGTGGCCGCGATAAAGCGGAAGAGCCCCTCATCTGAGACGCCCTTGAAGAAAAACGGTGGCAATAGCAACTGGCGCGCGCAGCCTGACCCCAGCGCATGACGAGAAAGCTCGATCGTGTCGGGCAGTGCGGCGGCACCGATGCCCACCATGATCTGTTCAGGGTCGATCCCGGCAGACAGAAGGGCGTCGAGACCTGCCTTGCGTTCGGCGACAGAGAACGACTGTGCCTCGCCCAATGTGCCAAAGAGGACGACACCTGCGGCACCCTCAGACAGCATATCTTGGGCCAGTCGCGCAAGGGACGGCAGGTCCAGCGTGCCCCCTGGTGTCAGCGGTGTGACCAGTGGAACGTGGAGAACGGGTGTTTTTGTCATGTTTACCTCGGGGGTGTACGGGCGGCTTGAATCAGCGGACGAGATAGCGATCCCAGGCATCTTGTGTGAAGGTTACGCCATGGCCGGAGCGGTCAGGCACCAGGATATGACCTTCCTCGACGGTAAGGCCGTGTTCCATCAGATCATCCATGAAGGGATAGTATTCCACGTAGGTGGCGCGCGGCAGCGCTGCGGCCAGATGAATATGCAGCACAGTCATGAAATGCGGTGCGACGGCCAGGCCAAAGGTATCCGCCAGTTCGCCGATGCGCAGCGCCTCGGTAAAACCGCCGACGAAACAGAGGTCGGGCTGCAGAACATCCAGCGCGCCGGCAGAGACAAAAGGTGCGAAATCGCGGCGGGAATGGAAATGCTCGCCCGATGCGATTGCCATGGGTAGCTGCGCGCGCAGACGGCGGTAGCCTTCAATATCCTGCGACAGCACGGGTTCCTCAAACCAGTAGATATCCAGATCGCCAAGCTGCTTGCCCAGCCATAGCGCGGCGGGCAGGCTGAGGCGTTCGTTCGCGTCGCATAGGATGCGCGGTGCCGGTCCGATGGCGTTGCGCACCGCGCGCACGCGCTCTACGTCGCGGTCAGGCTCTCGCCCGACGCGGATTTTCACTGCATCGAACCCTTCCGCGATATAACCTGCCGAGGTTTCGATCAGATCGTCAATCGGCAACGAGGGACTGGCCTTGCCGCTGCCATAGGCAGGCACGCGGTCGCGCCGTTTGCCCAGCATTGTGGCCAGCGAAACGCCCCGCTTGCGCGACCGCAAGTCCCATAGGGCCACGTCGATGGCGGCGATGGCCATGGAGGCGATGCCATGTCCCAGCCGGTGGGTGCGGTGGAAGAGCTCTTCGTTCAGGACCTCGACTTCATCGGCGTCACGCCCGATAAGCTGGCCCAGCAATACGACATCCAGCAACGCCTTGATGGCCTCGCCGCCGCCGTAATCAGAGGTGAAGGTCCAACCCGTCCCCTGTTCACCATTTGCATCGGTGACAGTGACGCCGATCAGTTCAAAGAACTCGTCACTGCGTTCGGCCGCCAGCCGGTTCGAGGGGAACCGCAAAATCCAGCTTTGCGCGGTACGAATGGTCATAGGTATGCTCCGTTTCAGTCTTCAAGCGCGACCGTACGCGCGGGGTCAAATTCAAGGATGACGGCATCACCGGACTTGGCCCGGACAGGCGGCGTAGATTGCACACGGACTATGGTTTCGGGGCTGCTTGTCACCGCGACAAAAGTGTCGACAACTCCGCCGGTGAATACCGTCGCAGTAACTGTGCCCGACAGACGATTTTGTCCGTCGCGGATCGCCGCATCGGCCGGCATCAGGCGGATTTCTGACGGGCGAACCGAAACCTGGCATGTCTGCGCCTGCTGGTGCCGGGCGACGGCTCCGGATGCTGAACGGAGCAGCGTCCCTCCCGGTCCGGTGCCGGCCAACCCTGCGCCATCGTCGTGCAGGCCGTTCAGCGTCAGGATGTTGGTCAGGCCGATGAAACCCGCAACAAAGGCGTTGCGGGGGGTGTCATAGATCTCGGTCGGGGAACCGGCCTGCGCCACCAGCCCGGCGTTCATCACCACGATATGGTCCGAAAGTGCCAGCGCCTCTTCCTGGCTGTGGGTGACATAGACGCTGGTGATCCCAAGTCGTTGTTGAAGGTTGCGGATTTCAAAGCGCATCTGTTCACGCAGCACCGCATCGAGATTGCTGAGCGGTTCATCAAACAGAAGAATGCGTGGCCGCGATGCGATTGCGCGCGCCAAAGCGACCCGTTGCTGCTGCCCGCCAGATAACTGGCCGGGATAGCGGGTGCCGAGGTCAGACATGCCGACCATGTCCAGCACCTCGGCAACGCGCTGGATCACGTCTTGCTGGCCCAAGCCCTTGCGGCGCAGGCCGTAACCGACATTGTCTGCGACGTTCATGTGTGGCCAGAGCGCATAGGACTGAAAGACCATGCCCATGTCGCGCTTTTCGGGCGGCACCGTCACGCCATCCCCCGACAGGGTAACGCCGCCCACTGTGATCCGACCTGCGTTCAGCGTCTCCAGCCCGGCAATCATGCGCAGGGTGGTGGTCTTCCCGCAGCCACTGGGCCCGATCAGCGACACCATGCTGCCCGCAGGCACATCAATGTCGATGCCATGCACGGCCTTGAGCGCCCCAAAGGATTTCTGGACACCAGACAGGCGCAAATCCTGCGCCTGTCCTTCGGTTTCCGCGACATTGCTGTCGACAGGATTGGCCATCATGGCCTTCAGCGTCCCATTGCGGTGTTGAAACGATCAATCTGGCTTTCGCGCTCGCGTGCGATGAACTCTGAATCGACCGGGACGATCGTCACGTCACCAACCGCCGTACCATCGGGGAAGGTATAGGCGACATCGTTGCGAACCGGCGCGCAGCCCAGGGCATCAGGCATCAGTGCCTGCGCATCCGCCGACACGATGTAATCCAGCCATGCCTGTGCTGCTGGGGCGTTCGCGGCAGCCTCAAACATTGCGAAGGACGAGATCTCACCCGGGGAGCCTTCGGCAGGCCAGACAAGGCTGGTAGGGTCGCCCCGGTTGGCCGAGGTTTGGCCGTTTGCCAGCAATTGCACCGCGATGGGACGTTCCCCACCGGCTGTCATATCGCGGATCGTGCCGTGCGACCGTTCCAGCCGGGGCGCGTTGGCCGACAGCTTTTCAAAGTAGCTCCAGCCGTAATCGTCGCCCTTGTCAGCCATGTATTCCGAGATGAACCAGATGAACGAATGCACGGATTGCGAGCTTGCAGGATCGGCCAGTGCGATCTGATCGGCCCATTTGGGGTCCAGCAACCCGGTCCAATGGGTCGGTGCATCGGCGGCGTCGATGCTGTTGGTATTGTACTGGATCAGGTAAAGGTTCACGCAAGCAGGAACAGAGGTGCCGCTTTCATCACGTACCTCGGCGCGAACGGCATCGTAGCCTTCGGGTGTGTACTGAGCGAAGGCGGAATGCGATTGTTGCAGAGCGCCGATAGAGGCCTGGTTCAGCCCGACGACATCTGCCTGGGGGCTTCCGGCGCGCAGCTCCAGCTCCAGTGTGGACAACAGTTGTTCGCCCGGCTGCACGGACACCAGCACCTCGACGTCGGGATGCACCGCGCCGAAGCCCTCCACCAGCGCGCGCATGTGTTCGTCAGGATAGGCCGAATAGATCCGCAGTGTGCCGTCCTGTGCCGCCGCATGACCTGCAGCGAGTATCATTGCCAATGTGGCCAAAGTTACGTTCGTTTTCATCACTCTCTCCCTTGTTGATGACATTTGAACCTCTTTCACTTTCCGAAGAGGCTGTTGCTTACCGCCGCCGAACGCCGCCCGGCAAATGCCGCAAGCATGAACAGGGCTGACACGACGGCAAAGATGCACACGCCATAGGCGCAGGCGACCGCCAACCCCCCATTCCCGTTCCAGACCCCCAGTAGTGATGTGGATATGGTTTGCGTCCCGAAGCCGCGCAAAACGATCGATGCGCTGAGCTCTGGAATGGCCAGAATGAAGACCAGCAACCATGTATAGATGATGACCGGCAGCATCAGCGGAATGGTGATCCGCAAGAGCGCGCCTGCTTCGGATGAGCCGAACACGCGCGCGGCCTCTTCCAGTTCGGGGGCGATCTGAAGTAATGCCGTCTGTCCGTTCCGCACGCCGATGGGAATGAAGCGCGCAAGATAGGCGACCAGCAAGATCGCGGGCGTGCCGTAAATTCCGGTCAGGTTGCCCGGCCAGTTCAGGTATACGACGATCAACGCGAAACCGATGGCTGTGCCGGGTACTGCAAGTGGAAGGATAGACACGTAATCCAGCAGAAACCGTGCGCGGTAGCGGGTTCGCAGGATGATGTAAGAGGTCAGCACCCCGATCACCACCACAAGGCTGGCACTTGCCGCCGCCAGGGTGAAGCTGAGAACAACCGCATTCCGGATTGAAGTGTCAGACAACACCACAACAAAGTTCTCCAGCGTCCAGTTGCCGGGCACAAAACCATTGCCGATGCTTTTCATCATGCTGACGGCGATCATTGTGCCATAGGGCAGAACCAGCGCCATGAGGACATAGGCAACCCCCAGCGCTGTCAGCATATGTGTCACGATCCCCAGATCAAGCGTCCTGGCCGCGAATGCCTTGCCGCCCAAGGTACGATATCTCTCGCCATGCCGTAGCAGCAGACGTTGCACGCCAAGTGCCACGGCGGAAAGCGCGACAAGGGTCACGGCGGCGACCGATGCTGCGGAAAAGTCCAACCCCAGCATTGCCTCACGGATCGACACTGTCAGCACATCAATCCCCAGCATTTCTGGCGCGCCGTACATTGCGAGCGACGTGGCGAACGCCAGCAGCGCCCCGGCCAGCAATGCCGGACGCATCAGGGGCAACGTGACGTCGGTGACCGCGCGTAGCGGGGATGCGCCTTTCAGCCGCGCGGCCTCTTCAAGCGCGGGGTCCATATTCGCAAGGGCTGGTGTCAGAGCCAGAAACACAAACGCCACACCATTTGGCAAAGCCGTGAACACAAGGCCCCATAGCGAGAATATGTCGAAAGGTCCGGTGTTGACCTGAAGGTCCAGAAGGCTGCGCGTCAACAGGTTGGCATAGCCTGCATTGGGCCCGGCCATCAGGATGTAACCCATGGCCAACAGGAATTCGGGACTGATCAACGCCAGGATCATGGTGACGCGCACCAGACCCTTGAACCGCATGTGCGTGCGCGCTACGCCAAACGCCAGTGGCATGCCTACCGCAACGCTGAGTATTGCGATCCCCCCGGCAACGGCAAGGCTGTTGAGCGTTGCCGTCAGCATCCTGCCGTTGGTGGCGAAATCGCCATAGGCTGACAGGGTGAGCCCTTCTTCGTAGATGCTGGACAGTAAAATGGTGCCGACAGGCAGTACGATTAGGATGGTCAGCGCGATTGCTGACGCTATTGCGGCCAGCAGCGACCAGTTCCAGCCGCGGCGCAACCGTGCCGGGGCGGGCGCGGGGACGGCAGCGATGCTCATTGCGGCACCTCCGCGTCAAGGGCGTGGATGCACGTCATGCGCGTTTCGTCTTGTCGGGTTGCGCCACTTCCTGTGGAGCGGGCATAAGCAGTGCGGCTGATACAGTCGAAACGTCAGATGCCACCGTGATGTCGAAGGGAATCTGGTCGATTATGTCGCGCTGTACGTCCACGCCTGGCACGATTTCCCGCAGCACCAGTCCTTGCGGTGTAACTGCGAATATGCCGCGATCCGTGACGATAGTGACCCGCTTGCCGCTGGAAAGGCCCATTTGAGCGTTGAATGTGATCTGTTCAACATCTTTCACAAAGCGCCGGATGCGGCCCTCTTGCGCGATAACCAGCCCGTCAGGCGTCAGGGTCTCGTTCAGGCTGCCAGTGGTCAGCGTGCCGCAAAATATCAGGTCGCGCACACCATGCACGATGTTCACGAACCCACCGCAGCCGGGCATCATACCCGAGAAGCGGCTCACGTTGATATTCCCTTTGGCATCTACCTCGCCGAAGGAAAGGATCGACACATCCGGGCCGCCGCCTTCGTAAAACTGGAACACTTCGTTCTGGTCCAGAATAAGTTCGGGGTTGCGCGAGACGCCGCCGACCTGCGGCCAGCCGCCCATAGGCCCCTGTTCGACAGTAAAGTAGAGGTCGTCGCGATTGGCGCTGCGTGCCTGTTCGGGCACCTCATACATCGGTAGTCCAGCGCCGAGGTTGATCATTGCTTCCGTCGGCAGCCGGTTCACGGCAAGCCGCGCGATGAAGTCACGCGGCAGGTTGCGCCCCGACGGCGGTGTGAGCACCCGGCGCTCAGCCCCTGTCAGTACAGGGTCCTGTTCATCTTCCCATGCATCAGGCTGAACCACGATTGCATCGACGATGCGTGCGGGGATGCGGCCCATGCGAGGATGGATTTCGCCCACTTTCACGATGCGATTTACCTCGGCAATCACCTTGCCGCCGGACTGGAAGGCCGCCATTGCCAGTTCGATCGTCCCATGATCGAATGCTTCCCGATCGAAGAATAGGTTTCCACGCTCATCCGCCGCGCTGGCCTTGATCAGCGCCACATCAATGGGCAGGCGGGGGTAGTAAATCATTTCCTCCCCCTCGAGCGACGTGATGCGGCAGAAGTCTTCGTGGGCTGCCGTGTTCATCTTGCCGCCACCCTGCCGTGGGTCGACGAAAGTGCCGATCCCCACGGGTGTCGCAAACCCGGCCCGCCCGGCCGCAGTCGCGCGCAGTAGTTGGATCAGGGTGCCCATTGGCAGGTTGTAGGCGGCGGCGGCGTTCGAACTGATCATCATATTCAGCTCATTCGACGATGCACGGCTGAAGCTGGAGGTGATCACGCGTGACATCATGCCCTTGCGCGCCAGCAGATTGAGCCCGCTTGCAGCGCCACCCTTGCCGCCGCGACCACGCTCTACCATCGCAATGGCCACAACGGTCAGATTGCGCGGCGCGCCAGTTTGTACGAAACGTTCGGAAAGCGCTTCTGTCAGGGCTTCAGGGGTAACCCGGTACCCTCCCCCGGACACCGCCACAGTCGCGCCATTCGGCACCACATCTGCCGCTTCCTTAACGCTGATTATTCGCACCACGATTCTCCTGCACCTCTTGCTCTGGTTCAAAAAACGTATTTGAAAGCGCTATCATTGGCAAGATTTTAGTTTCATATATTTCAGGATATTTCCTGCATAGCTTCATTTTGATACGATGCAGAAGGTTTGGACTGGAAGAAAATTCTCCGTTTTCTTGGGCAATACGCCGTTTATTGCGACCCCATACAGGGTGCAGAAGTTTTGCGCCCATTATGTAAAGGCTTACATTTTACTTTTCTTTAGGGTTTATCTGTGGCATGGCGGTAAAGCCAATCTGGGCTAGAACCGCGGAGAGCCGATGACACATCCACTTAAGTCCGGGATCATTCCGGCACCGATCATGCCATTCACCGAAAACGCCGCCGTCGACTGGCCGACGATGGAACGTTACGTGGGGCAAATGGCGTCTGGAGGAATCAGTGCGCTTGCTATGAACATGGCCGCCGCCGAGGCGACGGCGCTGGATCACGCAGAGCAAATTGAAGCGTTGACCCGCACCAAAGCTGTCCTTGCGAGCGCCGTTCCGATGGTTTCGGGGCTGATTGCGGGACATACTGCGGGCGCGGTCGACCATGCGCGCCGCTTGGTTGACGCGGGCGCAGAGGGTCTGGTGGTCTTTCCGCCGCTACCCACCTTTATGTCGAAGCCGCTTCCCGTATCGGTGGTCACTGATTATCACGCCGCAGTGGTCGATGCTGTCGATGTCCCGATTATTGCTTTCCAGACGGCAAACGCGGGTTATCCCGTCGGAACGATACGGGCACTGGCAGAACTGGACCGCGTTGTAGCGATCAAGGACGCAGCGTTCGACATCGACAGGACCTGGGAAATTCTTGAAGAAGCGCGTGAAACTGATGGGCGTGTGGCTGTGCTGACCGGGAACGACACCTTTGTTCTGGAGGCCTTGTTGATGGGGTGCGAAGGCGCTCTTATCGGGTTGGCTGGGGCGTTCACCGCCGAGATTGTGAAGATGCAGCGTTTCGCAGCAGCAGGCCAGGCAACCGAAGCCTATACGATATGGAACGAGATCGGTCCCATCGCGCGTGTGTGCTGGTCGAACCCGTTGCGGGACTACCGGCCACGCATGAAATATGTCTTGATGAAGCAGGGTATCATTCCGACCGATGTAACGCGCGCCCCGCAAACCCGCATCTCGGACAACGACCGCCGCAAGATTGACGCCTTGTTCGACCGACACGGGTTGAGCGAAGCGAAGTACCTGCCGCAGGGTTGATTGTTCGTCCATTTAAATCAGTACCTTAAATCTGGAAGTACCATGCACGCCAAAGAAGACCACTCGGACAAGATCACCCTAGAGCGCCCTTCGGCGCATGTGGCATTGATCCGCATCGTCCGGCCCGAGAAGAAAAATGCGCTCCACAGTTCGATGGTGATCGAACTGGGACGCCTGATCGTAGAACTGGAACAGGACAACGACGTGCGTTGCGTTGTTCTGACCGGGACGGACGCCACCTTTGCCGCAGGCGCGGACATCAAGGAAATGGTAACCTTCGGCCCTCCGGCCACGTCCAACAACCCGCGTCGTGTTGCAGCCTGGCGCGCCATCGAGGGGTTTCAGAAGCCGTTGATCGCGGCAGTGAATGGCATCGCCTTCGGCGCGGGCAGCGAACTCGCAATGGTCTGTGATTTCATCATCGCCGGTGAAAATGCGCAATTCGGTCAGCCTGAAGTCAAGATTGGTGGGATGGCTGGCGATGGCGGGACCCAGCGGTTGCCGCGCAAGATTGGCGGGAATGTGGCTTCCTTCATGCTATTCACCGGCGAACCGATCGGTGTGGAGCGTGCCTATCAGCTGGGCCTTGTCGTCGAAATCTGCCCAGTGGACCAAACCGTTGCCCGTGCCGTTGCGGTTGCGGAAATCGTAGCCATGCGGGCGCCTGTTGCGGTGCGAAACACGAAGGCATGTGTACGTGCCGCCGTTGGGGCGACGCTGGAAAACGGCATCGCCTTTGAGCGTGATGCAATCTGGCGCAACAGCATGACCGAAGACCGGCAGGAAGGGATGACTGCCTTTACCGAGAAACGCCCGCCCGTGTTCACAGGCCGGTAAAGCACAGTTCAACCGGGGGGCGGCACAAACGCCGCGCCCCGGCGATAGGGCAAGACACCTGCAAAGTGTCTGCCGTCCTTCGCGCAGGCCGCTGCCGTGTAGGTTCGGATCGCAGGCAATGCGGGATCGTTCAGGCTGTCGATTTCGATCACCACGCCGCGCTTCAGGATCCGGCAGCGCAGCGTCGTGAGGTACGGTGCCATTTTATGAAGTGCGACCTCCATAGCATCGACGAAGGTCATGTCATCGGCGGAAATTGCGATTCCAGTTTCGACCCGACTGGCGAGGCAGGGTTGCGCGGGCAGATCTGACAGATCATTCAGCCCAAGGTGCGCAGCTATCGCGCGCAGTGTTTTCTTGTCGATCCCAGCCTCGACCAGCGGGTGTATGACGCGGTGTTCATCTGCGGCGATCAGGCCCGGGCGAAAGTCTTGCAGATCATCTAGATTAGCGCCTGAAGCGATGTTGCGCTCTGTCAGGCCGGCGATGCGCGCGTAGAGATTGTTCTTGCAGAAATAGCACCGGTTAATTGGGTTGTTTAGATATTGTTCGTCGGCGAACTCTCCAGCGTCGGTTTCCAGCAGCGTCCAGCCCGCGTGCGCCGCATGCGCGCGCACCCGGCGCGTTGCAGCTGTGGGCACGGCGGGTGACACCGCGTGCACCATCACGACATCGACATTGCGCGCCGCCACATGTGCAAGCGTCATGCTGTCCACGCCGCCAGAGACGGCGACGGCCAGCGGCGCGTGACGGTAAAGGACGGTTTCCAGTCGGTCCAAGGCGGCTTTGATCTCATTCATGCTTGTGGTCCCGTGTCGGTGCTTCGGCCGCTTGGGCTGCGGTGCGGCGGTGCGACAACCCTGCGATTGACGCCAGATCGTCGGACTCGGCTTTGGTCGTCTGAATGCCGTCAGGCCGGGTTGCGGTTTTGATGCGCAAGCCTGCGCGATCCCCCACAGCACGAGGCAGTGTCACGCGGGTCTCCGTGCGCCAACGCAGCCCGAGTGTTGAGGTTTCGCGAAAGATCAACGGCGCCAGTACATCACGGGACCCTGGCGTGGCCAGAATCTGAAATCCGTAGGCCGATCGGCCTTTCTTGCCGGTCAGGGTCTGCAATGTCACGTCGATCACGCCGGGCGCAGAACGGATATGATCTGCCGCGACCGCTATTTCTTCTCCCGTCATGTCGTCGATGTCAAAGGTGATGATGTCTACGGCCTCATCCCCGCCGTTCAGGTCCTGTTCAAAAACCGTTGCGCGCAAGATGTTGGGCATCCCCGGCAAGGTGCGGGTGCCTGCACCTGTCCCGTTGCCTGTCAGCTTGGCGGGACCTTGCCTTACATTGGCTGGGTCGCATAATGCGCGCAAGATCGCCGCGCCGGTTGGTGTGACACGCTCGCCTGCGATTTTGTCGTCGCGCCAACTGAATCCTTTGAGGATTTCCGTTGTTGCCGGAGCGGGAACAGGCAGCAGACCGTGTTGCGTGCGTACCAGTCCTGACCCAAGCGGCAGATCGGACACGGTCCAGATGGCTGGGGCAAGCGCTGCGGCGATGCTTCCCGCCGCGACAACATCCATCAACGAATCCCAGTCGCCAACTTCGTGGAAATGCACGTCTTCCAGCGCGACGCCGTGGATGTGCGCTTCGGCTTCCGCCAGATGGGTGAGGATCGACACGCCCTGTGCTGCGGTTCCCGGTGACAGACCTGCGCCGCTGATCCGGCGACGCAGATCGGCGAACCGGGCACCGTGCGAATGGTGGTCCGCATGGCCGTGCGAGTGCGGCGCATCACTGGGCCGAAGGCCAAACCGAAGGCACCGGATGCCCGCCGAAAAACCGGGTTCCAGCTGGGCGGTTCCGCAGCCGTCGGGCAGAACGGCTGCGACATCGGCCATGACCCGGTCTGTCAGTTCCGGGAAGGCATCCAGCAGCGCCGCGACAAACATATCGCCTGCGACGCCGCCGACAGCATCCAAGTGGATCAACCGGGTGCCTGTGTCACCTGTGGTGCTGTGCAAGGATGCCTCCTGTGTTATTGCCCGGCGGTCAAACCGGGGACAACTGTACCTGAATGGTCTTCAACTCGGTGAATTCCTGAACCGCATTTCGCCCCCGTTCGCTGCCGACACCGCTGTCCCGGTGGCCGACGATGGGAAGTTCTGGCACCCCGGCAAGGAAAGTGTTGACCTCGATGCTGCCCGCGTCAAGCCTGCGCCCCATTTGCAGCGCTTTGTTGATGTTGGTGCTCCAGACACCGGCGGCCAGCCCGTACCGGCTGTTGTTTGCGATATCGATCGCGTCGCTAACCGCGTCGAAGGTCGTGACCGTCAGGACGGGGCCGAAGATCTCATCCTGTGCGATGCTCATGTCGTTGCGGACCTCGGTAAAGATCGTGGGCTGAACGAAATGGCCGGGCAATGTCTTCGCGTGGCTGGTTTCCATCGTCCACCGGTTGGCGCCATCTCGTTCACCCTCTTTGATGTAGCCTTCGACGCGGGTCTTTTGCACCGCGCTGATAAGGGGCCCCATGGTGGTTTCGGGGTCCAGCGGGTCACCGATCCGCAGGCGTTCGACATGCGCCTGAACCGCAGCGCAAAAGCTGTCGGCGATGGATCGTTCGACGATAAGCCGCGTCCCGCCAACGCAGGCCTGTCCGGCGTTCCGGGTTGCCCCCAGCGCGACCTTCTCTGCCGCGAGCTCCAGATCGGCATCCGCGCAGACGATTTGCGCGCTTTTGCCGCCCAGTTCCAAGGATATCTTCTTCAGCTTTTCGCCTGCCTGAGCGGCGATCTTCCGCCCCACCGCTGTTGAGCCGGTGAAGGACACCATGTCAACTTCGGGCGCGGTGCACAGGCCTTCACCAAGGTCCAGTCCGGTGCCCGCGATGATGTTGACGACACCAGCGGGAATGCCCGCCTCCATCAAGAGCTCGCCCAACCTCAGGGCAGAACCCGATGTCAGTTCACTGGGTTTGACGACAGCAGAACAGCCCACGGCCAATGCAAATGGCAGCTTCTGGCTGTTGATCATCAGGGGATAGTTCCAAGGGGTGATCATGCTGACGACCCCGACGGGATTGCGCATCACCAGCCCCAGGGCGTCATTGCCGAATGTATCGTAAGTGTCCCCATAGCTGTGGCGCGCCATGGTTGCCGCATATTCCCAATGCGCAACCGCCCCGCCGATTTCCCGGTCGACGAGGCCGATGGGTTTGCCAACTTCCAGGCATTCGATTTCGCGCAGTTCGACACGGTGAGTGTCGATCAACGCTGCGACCTTGAGCAAGATGCGGGCGCGATCGGCGGAGGACATACCCGACCAGACACGGTTATCAACGGTTCGCCGCGCCGCTGACAGGGCGTCGCGCAGGTCTTCTGGCGTGGCCTTTGGGTATAGGCTGACGGGGTGGTTATGCGCCGGATTGTCCCGCCCAATCAATTCCCGATCACGAGCGGGGATGAAACGCCCATCGATCAGCGCGGCGTATTCGCGGGGTTTTTCGGGAAGTTGCAGCCGACCGGCTCCGGTTGAATGTTGCATGTAAGCTCCTTTCAGGGCCTTTAGGTGGCTTGCCGTTCGGCAAGGATCAGGTCAGCGATTCGTTCCGCGACCATGATTGTTGGAAGATTGGTGTTGCCGCTGGGAATGCTGGGGAAGATCGAGGCATCGACGACACGCAGGCCGCCCACACCGTACACCCGGCCATCGGCAGCCGTCACCGCCATGGGATCATCTTCATCCCCCATCCGGCAAGAGCACGAGGCATGCCAGACCCCAACAGTCGCGCGTCGGATAAACGCCTCCAGCGCGTCATCGTCACGCATGAGCACCTCAATGGGGTCGCCTTCCAGGATGAACGATTTGAGCAAGAACTCCCGCAAGACGGCGGGGCCATCCAAGAGCTTTGCCAGCAAGCCCGTCATCAGCCGGTTGCGAAGTGTCAGTGCCCCCACCTGCCGCACCTTGTCGCTGTAGCTGGCGGGGAAGGTGTCGCTGACAACGCCGTGCATCTCTGGGCTGAGGACAATTGCGGCGAGCCGACGATATGCCGACATCATCCGCTCCAGATCGCGCCGGTCTGACATAAGGTTAAAGTCGATCCGTGGTTCAGTGCGCCAGTCACTATCGCGCAACCGTACCGACCCGTCCTCGGAAAACGTCTTGTTGACCCAGATATTCACGGTGGCAAGCTGGCTTCCTACATCGTGCCAAGCAGATTTGGACGCAATGGATGCCGCCATGTCCGAGGGCGGCGCATCGGCGTGCCCTGATGAAAAGCGCAGCCCCAAAAGCAGATGCCGCCGGGTTCGCCCGTTAATCCGCGCCTTTGGCTTGATGTAGCTGGCAATTGCGACGGAAGGATGATCGGTCAGACGTTTGCCGACCCCCGGTCGGTCTGCGACAACCTCGATGCCGAGGTCGCCAAGCTCCTGCGCGGGCCCTATTCCCGCGCGCAACAGATGCGCGGGCGAATGCAGCGCGCCGCAGGACAGGATGACTTCGGACGCCTGGTAGTCGCGGGTTTCGCCATCCGGCCCGCGCGCGGTTACTCCTCTGCAGACACGATCGTGCATGAGCAACCCGGTCACGTGGGTTTCGGTCAGGATCGTCAGATTCGCACGGGCACGCACGCGGTAGCCAAGGTATCCAACCGCAGTTGAGACGCGGCGGTCGTACAGGTTGGAGATCGCGACCGGGTAATAGCCATCGACAAATTCGCCGTTCTGATCGTGTACATATGAAAACCCAGCGCGCCCGAAAGCCGCGGCCATGGCATTGGCATGTTCCGGCCAAAGATCTTCGCCGATTCGGGAAATCGCGATGGGGCCGTCCTGCCCGTGCAGCGGACCGTCAAAGTCTACATCGCGTTCCAGCTTGCGGAAATAGGGGAGTACCGCGTCCCAGGACCAGCCCTTGGCCCCGCGCGCCTGCCATTCGTCGTAGTCATGCGGTGCGCCGCGGTTGGCCAGTTGGCCGTTGATGGCTGACCCGCCACCAAGCACCCGTGCCTGTTCATATTTTCGCAGCGCAGGCTGGTAGTCGGGGCGATTGCTCGGAATGTTCTCGGTTGTCGCTTTCAGGTCGTTCCACAGAAAACGCGAGTTGAGATAAGCCAGTCCGGCAAAGCTGTCGAGGATAGGCGCGGGCACCCGGCCCGGTGCGGTATCCTCGCCAGCTTCGATTACCAGAATACGCAACCGCGGGTCGGCGCTGAGGCGGCTGGCAAGCACGCACCCTGCGGTGCCGCCACCGACGATGATGAAATCGTACCGGGAGGTATCGTTCGCGTGCTTTTCATCATTCATGACTGGGGGCCCATCCATCGTATCGAACATGGTCGGCAGTGATCGGAAGCTGGACGGTCTGCCCAGTCTCAGCGGCGTGGAACACGGCGCTGATCAATTCAAGCGACCGCCGTGCATCCTGAAGCGTGACGGCAAAAGCACGATCTTCTGCAAGCGCAGTAGCAAAATCGGCAAACTGCCCCGCGAAATCACGTGGGCCTAGGTGTGCTTCAGACATGATGCGTTCTGCGTGCGCCTGAAGGTCGGGGGTGCGCGCGGTGATCGTCCAAGGCTCGGCGCCCGGGTTCTTCGCCTCGGTGCCGAAGCACTGCCGCTCGATCACCAGATTTTCAAAGCAAAGCCGGATGCGCGTGACCGGCAGCGCCGACCCAAGTGTTGCCGACAACGTAGCAAGCGACCCATCCGCCATCTGGACGCTTGCAACTGCGCAGTCTTCGACTTCGATCGGATTGACCCGCGTTGTCTTGAAGCCATTGATCTGCGCCGCCGGTCCCATCAACCATAAGAAAAGGTCGTGGATATGGATCGACTGTGTCAGCAGCACGCCGCCCAATTCAGTCGCAAACTTCCCCCGCCACGGTACGTCATAATAGTCGGCACCACGTAGCCATGCGGTTTCTACCGACGACAGATAGGCCTTGCCGCATAAACCGGATGCAATCAGCGACCGTACCTTCGCGATACCATCATCGAAGCGGTACTGAAAAATTGGCATGATGCGCCGATCCGATGCGGCCTCGGCTGCGATAACCTGATCCATCAGCCGCAGCGAACTTGTGAACGGCTTCTCACAGATCACATGCTTACCTGCGGCAAGCGCGCCCAGAACCATGGAGTGATGCAGCGACGGCGGGGTGCAGATGCTTATGACGTCCAGATCTTCGGCAAGAAGTGCCGCGAAATCCTCGCTCACAACCTCGATGCCGTGGCGCAATGCGAAATCTTCGGCGCGCGCGTGATCAGCGTCGCAGCAAGCAGCGACGGTAAAGCGGTCTCGCAGCTGGGAAAACCCCCGCTCGATCTGGCTGCCTGCGACCCAGCCGCAACCTACGATTCCAACCCGCAGCGGACGCGTGGCATCATGGTTTTTGTTTTTCGTATTCATCGTGTTCGCCATCTCGTCAGGATATTTCATCGCGCTCATAGGCGCGCGTCAGTAGCTTTCCGTCGGCGTCGAAACGCAAATCTTGTAGCGGTCCTTCGGAGACATAGATTTCGCTCTGCCGGATCTGTTCCAGCAACGGCCCGGACAAAAGCACTTGGTTCAGATGCAGCGTGGATGCGACGATGCAAAGGCCCGTACTTGCATTGTCAGCCGACCAGGAGGTCGAGACAAGGGCGCGCATCACGTCAAGATCGTTCGCCAGAACTATAGGAAAACGCGATTTTTCCACCAAGGTGGAAGTCAGCGAGTTCATGTAGATCTGCCGTAGATCGATCGACGATGCTACTGACACGGTGGTGAAGTCTGCCAGGCCGACACCCAGCCCATTGCCCCCTGTCGCCTTGGAAAGCCCCAGGACTGCGATTCGTGCCACAAAGGGCGGTGGGTTGGGGATGGACCGTAAATCCGCGCGTCCGGTGACCGCGTGATCCATGCCCGCGCCAGAAATATCCTTGCCGATCTGCTCCACGGCGAGGGCATCAATATGCGAAAACGGCAGCCGCGCAATAAATGTCTTGGCCAGTTTCAACAATCGTTCGTCCGAGGCGAAGAAGTCTTCCGGTGCAACGCCTTCTATCGCGACCAGCGCTTTGTCAGAATCTTCCACCAGCGCGATGCCCAGAGCAATGGGCGAGCGGGCCAGCGCAATCCGCGCCAGCGCGGGCAAGGTGTCGCTGAGCGCAACAGGCCCGGTCCGGTGCACCGACCGTGCCCCGTCGGCCTTGCCCAATCCCACAGCGGTCATCTTGACGAGACCGCTTTCAATCGGGCGGTCGAAGGTCGTATGCGACTTCACTCGGTTTACAACGATTACGGCGTCGGCGTGGGCGGCATGTTTGTCGAATTTGCAGCGCGCGCCCACGTCCGTCTCGCCATAATCGACGACCTCCATGGAGGATCGGATCTCAACACCAAGGGCTTCTTCGGTCAGGCCAAGTTTCGCCAGTACGCCAACCTGCCCATCTGCGGTACCACCCCCGTGGCTGCCCATTGCGGGTACCACGAAGGGCAGATGCCCCATGTCTCTGACAGTGTCGATGGCTGCCCGCGCGACGGTCACGATCTGCGAGATCCCACGAGAGCCGAGGGCAATCGCCACGCTGCTGCCTGGGCGTAGTGCAGCAAGGCGCGCGGACAACTTGATGGCATCCCGTACAGCCCCCGGCACATCGGCGACGGGGGTACCCGCCTTGTGCTTCAGGTTGACCCGCGCAACCTGCGGCAGGACAACCGAATCTAGCAGCGGGAAGTGAAGTGCGGGAAACGTTGGGGAAGTCATGCGGCGGCCCCTTACTGCCCAAGGTTGCGCGGATTTGCGCGCAGGAAGTTGAAATCACAGCCGTCTTCCGCTTGTAGAACCTCGTCGAAATACAGCTTCGCATAGCCCCGGCTGACATTGACATGATCCGGTGCCGACCATTGCGCACGACGGGCCTGCAATTCCGCATCATCTACCTGTAACGAAAGCGTCCCAGCTTCGACATCCAGTGCTATCACGTCGCCGTCCCGGACCAGACCCAGTGGCCCGCCGACTGCCGCTTCTGGTGAAACATGTAGCACGATTGCGCCGAACGCGGTGCCGCTCATTCTGGCATCCGAGATACGGACCATGTCCTTGACCCCCGCCGCGGCCAACTTTTTGGGAATCGGGATATATCCAGCCTCCGGCATGCCGGGTGCGCCCTTGGGTCCTGCGTTCTGAAGCACCAGCACATCATCGGCACGCACATCCAGCGCGGGGTCGTCCAGACGCTCTGCCATGTCAGCAAGGGAGGAAAACACGACTGCCCGCCCCGTGTGACGCAACAGTTCAGGCGTGGCGGCCGCTTGCTTGATGATGGCCCCCTGCGGGGCAAGGTTCCCGCGCAGTAGTCGGATGCCACCGCCGGAATGGATAGGATCTGCAACGGTTCGCACGGCGTCCTGTGGCCAGGATTGCGGCTGTGCGTCGATCTCTTGACCCAAGGTGCGGCCTGTCACCGTCAGACAGTCTCGGTCAATCATTGTGTCGATCTCGCGCAATACCGTGACCAGTCCACCCGCCCGAAACAAATCTTCCATGTAATGCTGACCTGACGGCTTCAGATCAACCAGAACCGGGGTCTCCGCCCCCAGCGCGTCCAGTTCTTCAAGGTTCAGATCGAACCCCAGCCGACCTGCGATTGCCGCCAGGTGCACCACCGCGTTGGTAGATCCGCCGACAGCCTGCAAAACCCGCATGGCGTTGCGCAAAGACGCGGGCGTCATGATCTGTTCGGGCAGGATTCTGTCAGCCGCAAGCGACACCGCGCGTGCGCCGGTTGCCTCAGCGTGGCGCATGCGGTCGGCGTGAACGGCCGGAATCGCCGCGCCGCCGGGCAACATCATGCCCATTGCTTCTGAAACCAACGCCATGGTGCTGGCCGTACCCATCACCATGCATGTGCCGGGACCTGGCGCCAGCTTGCCGCTGATTTCTTCGATTTCAGCCTCGTCAATGTTGCCTGCACGATGCTGCCCCCAAAGCCGCCGACAATCCGTGCAAGCGCCGAGTCGTTCGCCTTTGTGGCTGCCGGTGATCATCGGGCCGGTTACGGTAAGGATCGCGGGGACTTTGGCGCTGGCGGCGCCCATCAACAGCGCGGGCACCGTCTTGTCGCAACCGCCGATGAGCACCACGGCGTCCATCGGCTGTGCGCGGACCATTTCTTCAACATCCATGGCCATTAGATTGCGCAGGTACATGCTGGTGGGATGTGAAAACGCCTCGTGCATCGAGATGACCGGAAACTCGATCGGCAGGCCGCCAGCCAGCATCACGCCGCGCTTGATCGCTTCGATCATGTCAGGCACGTTACGGTGACAGGCATTGTAGCCGGAAAACGTGTTGGTAATGCCGATGATCGGACGATCCAACGCATCGTCGGAATAGCCCATGGCCTTGATGAAAGCCTTGCGCAAAAACAGGGAAAAGCCCGCGTCGCCATACCCGGCGAGCCCTTTGCGCATACCTGTGGTTTTTTCGCTCATGATCGTTTCCTGTTCTGCGGCGCCAAAAAGTAAGCGCTTACAATGGGGAGACGTTATGATATGCTTTAGAAAATGTCCATCGCAGATCACCTATAATTTCTTAGTGTAAGCGATGAAGAATGACATGATCGGATTGTTGAAAGACAGGCCGTAAAAAGAGGGACGGTGTAGTGATCGATCACAAGCTCGACTTTGCGCGTGAGGAAAGAACGGGCGTGGCCGAGGCGATTCTGGGGTCTGGAAAATCGGCAGAGCAGATCGCCAGTATCGTTGAAACCGTGCTGTCGGCAGAAGCGCGCATGCTGATTACGCGGCTCGACCCCGAGAAAGCCCGTGCCCTGGGCCGGTTTGGAGAACAGGTCCGCTATGATGCTCTGTCGGGTACGGCAGAAGTCGGCGTGCCGCGGATCGTGTCATCCGTGCCAGCCGTTGCCGTGGTCGCGGCGGGAACTTCCGACATGTCGGTTGCGCAGCAGGCATTGCGGACATTGGCCTTCTTTGGCGAATCTGCGACGCTCTTCGCCGATATCGGTGTCGCGGGGCTTTGGCGGTTGACCGAGCGGCTGGAAGAAATCCGGCAGTTTCCTGTGGTCATTGCGGTTGCCGGGATGGAAGGTGCCATTTTCAGTGTGCTGGCTGGGCTTGTGCGTGCGCCTGTGATCGCGGTACCAACTTCGGTCGGGTACGGTGTGTCTGAAGGAGGACATGCAGCGCTTTCATCGGCTTTGGCGTCTTGTGCACCCGGGGTCTTGGTGGTGAACATCGACAATGGCTTTGGTGCGGCAGCCGCCGCATTGAAGATCCTCAACGTGGGTCGCGGATAATCGTGCCAGGCAGGCGCGCGCGGCCTTCTTCACGTTCGCAGCGAAACAGAGTATGTTCTGCGCTTATCAATTGACGGAGACGATTTATTGACCAACGAATCGCCCGCCCCCAAAAGGCCGCGTTCGCGGCGCGCGTTTCAATCATCCGTGAAATTGGAAGACGTTGCGCGCCTTGCCGAAGTATCCACGGCGACAGCATCACGCGTGATCAATTCGCCCAATGCCGTCACTGAAAAGACGCGCGCGCGCGTAGAAAAAGCCATTGCAGAGCTGGGCTGGATTCCGCACGGTGCGGCACAGGCGTTGGCCAGCCTGCGGACGCGGACCGTTGGTGCGCTGATCCCGACACTTGGACACCAGACGATCGCCACCATGCTGGAAAGCCTGCAAAAATCGCTGGGGGATGCCGGATATACCTTGTTGCTGGGCCGTCCAGATGCGTCGCGCGATCGCACGATCGTGCAAGTCTCCAAGATGATCCAGAACGGTGTGGAGTGCCTGGTTCTGATGGGCGAAGATCACCCCCCCGAATTGTTCGAGATGCTGGAGCAGCGGAGCATCTTCCATGTCATCGCTTATACCACGGGCGCGGGTGAGCGCACCAACTGTATCGGCATCGACAATTACGACGAGATGTCCAAGATGGTGAAGTACCTCTTGGATCTGGGCCATCAATCCTTCGGGGTCATCGCCGCCAATTTCGATCACAATGATCGTATCCGGCTGCGGATCAATGCGATCCGCGACACCTTGGCCCGCGAAGGCATAGCCGTGCGGCCACAGCATTTTCGTGTGGTGCCGCAATGGACCATTGCTTGCGGCCGTGAGGGAATGCGTGCGATCCTTGAACAGGACGCGCGCCCCACTGCCGTGGTCTGCACCAATGACTACCTTGCGTCCGGCGCACTGATAGAGGCACGCGCACGCGGACTCTGCGTCCCCGACGATATCAGTGTTTCAGGCTTTGACGACAACGAACTGGCATCTCATATCGACCCGCCCCTGACTACCGTCCACGTTCCGGCGGCAAGGATGGGCAAGACAATCGCGGATTATGTCATTTCTGCCCTCGACGGTGGCGAAGCGGCCTTGCCAATCCGGCTGGATGCGCAACTTATCATCCGCAAGTCCACCGCCGCGCCCAAGGTATAGGGGTGTTACCGGGCGCTGTCTGGGATCGTTGCGGCGATAAGCTGGTGGATATTTGGGGCATCGGGCAGCTCATGACAGCGCGTGACAAGAACACGGGCCTGGGCGGGTGACAGCGCCATCTCAAATAACTCAAGGGCTTTAGCTTCGATTTGCAAGGCGCTCATTGGATTGTCTTTGCGACCCAGCACATGCAATCCCTGCCGTGCCGTTAGGGTCCCCGCTGGCGTGTCGACCTCCACACGCGCTTCGAAACGGTCCTGATCCGCATCAGGCGGCAGGAAGGTGATTTTCTGGCCGAGGCTCTTGACGTCCGGGGCTTTCATCCGGGACTCGTCATGTGACGCGGCGAATGACAAGCCATTGTCCAGGATCGTGACGGCCAAACAGTAGCGCAGGTTCAGGTCCGGCATGCCATTTTCATCGCCAATCACCTTGTACCAATCCTGCGCATAGCGGATGCGCACCGCTGTGATCGCGTCAGGCTGCGGGTTGGCTCGCGCCAGAATGTCTTCCAGCGCTGAAATCGGGGCAGCAATGGGAAAGCCTACGCTGTATTTCTTGATGTCGGTCTCTAGGATGCGAAAGTCACGTCCCAACCCCCGATACAGGGCAGCGGGTTGCATATCCGCGGGCATTGCGTCGAAAAAATTCCGGTCTGCAGGGCTCAGGACATCGCCTGCGCCGGTGAAACCTGCCCGGACCAGTGCCGCCACCTTGACGGCATTGCTTGCGGGCATCCCTGCGAACACGTAACTTTTCAGCGTGTGCGCGCGGTCCAGCCGCCATGTCGTCAGGCCGGACGCCTCCTGCACCAGATAGTTCAGCAGCACCAGATACTGGTCTTCGTCAAACTTCATCAAGTTCCCGGCAGCAAAGCCCGCGCCAAATAACGGCCCCCAGGCGTGACAAGACAGCGAAGACCGGGCAAAGCTCATGGCGGGCGCCATGGCTTCACCAAAGCGAATGGTCATCTCGTATCCCAGGTTGACTGCGCGCAAGAATGCCTCGCCCGAGGCACCGACCTCTTCCGCGACGCTTAGTGCTGCGGGCAGAACGCCGCAACCGGGATGGGTCTGGCTGGTCTCGTGCGAATCGTCAGATTCATCGGCATGCGCTGCCATGCCATTGGCGAGGGCGGCCTCGATCAGCGGCACCCGCAACGCTGTTCCCAATACCGATGCCGAACCCCTGCCACCAAGCCCCGCAACATATGCTTGTCCCGCGCGACCTGCTTCCAGTGTCGCGCCTGATACAATGGCGCTCAGCGTGTCGATTACATGAAGCCGCGTCTTGAGCGCGACATCCGCCGGGATCTCGCGGTCTTGCCAAGTGGCGGCGTGCCGGGCGAGTGCCCGGCCATGGTTCAGCGTCTCAGGCATAGTGCCCTCCGTTCACATGTTTCAGGGGAAGGCGGGAGGCTAGGGTTTGGGTGTCTGAACCCGAACGAAGGCGTCCGCAGATGAAAGGCTTTGCTGCGCCGCCGTGGCGACACAGACCAGATGCAACGCCAGATCAAGCTGCGCACTTTTCCCGTCAGATCTGCCCGAGATCTCCTGCAAAAGCACATCTGCCGCTTTCCTGAAGGTCTCTTTCCGATTGTACGGCAGACTTGGCAGCTCAACCGTCTTTCCATTCTGGAAACGATAGCTTTCGGCCAGCTTCACCGATGCGTCCCGCAGGTTCAGGCCAAAGCTGGACTGCCCGCCATTGACGTGACGGCAGGTAAATTCATAGGTCCCGTCGTCCCCGAGCGACGCGGCGATTTCCGCAATGGGCCCCAACACTGAAACAAGGACGGATAACCCATGCGGCGCCGCATCCCACAATGCGCCATGCTCTTCCTGTCGCCATGCCGAACCTGCGTAAGGCCCGTCCAGCAACGCGCCAGACCGGAATGTCGCAAAGCCTTCGCGCGGATTGATCGCGCGGGCTTCGGAAACGAAGGCATCCATCTCGTCGACAAACATGCGGGTCAGGAAGCACAGGCCCGCCACCTTGTTTTCCGCCAAACCGCGCAGAATCGTCAGTGCGCCATCGATGGTTGGGCCCAGCGGCTTTTCCAGTATCACATGCTTTCCGCGCGCGATGGCGATGGGCGCAAGTTCGGCCTGGACTGACGGTGGCACGGCAAAGGACACTGCGTCGACGGCGTCAAGCATCGAGTCGAAGCTGTCAAAGGCGGTGATCCCCAAGGGATCGGCCAGCGCCCTCGTACGTTCAGGGGTCCTGCCCCAAACGCCTGCAACCGTCAGATCGCTGTGGGCCATCAGGCCCGGCAAGTGAACCTGCTCAGCCCAGAAGGCAGTTCCGCAAACGGCAAACCGGATGGTCACGATGGTATTCCTTTCTCAGGGCCGGGTCATGTGACTACCGCGCCCTGATTTTTCATTCAGTCGAAGGCAATTGAGGGCAGCCACGTCGCAAGCGGTGGAATGAACAGGATGATCAGTGTCACCGCTATAAGTGCCAAAACGAATGGCAGAATGGCGCGGGATGCTGCACCGACGGATATCCTCGCAATTCCTGCGGCAATGAACAAAAGGGTGCCAACGGGCGGGGTCACCCCACCGATCAGGCAGGCCACGACAACCACGATACCCGAATGCACCGGATCATAGCCCAGCGTTGAAAAGACAGCCGCCAAAGGTGCTGCGAACATGATCAGCACGGCAGTTGCGTCAATGAACAAGGTCAGGAACAGCAAGAGTGCGATGACAAGCAGCATCTGGATTTCAGGCACGGAGCTGACCGTCGAAAGCATGTCGATCAGGGTTGACTGAAATCGTGCACGGGTCAGAAGGTTGGCGAATACCGTCGATGCAGCAAGGATCATCATCACCATCGCCGTGGTGTACCCTGCGGTCATGAATGCCGCGCGCAGACGTGCCCAGGTAAAACTGCGATAATAAATGCTGCCCAACACCAGAATGGTGACAACGGCAACCACGCCCGCTTCGGTTGGGGTGAAGAACCCGCCGACGATCCCGCCGATGATGATGACGGGCACCACCATTGCCGGTCCAGAATCTTTCAAGATCAGCCAAAAGCCACTCAATGTGCGGGGTTTCGCGTTGGCGTCATAGCCGATCCCCAGCCGAATGGCCTGAAAATGTGCGACCAGCATCAGCGCCAATCCGACCATGATACCGGGAATGATTGCACCCACGAACATCCGCCCGGTCGAAACCCCGGTGAGGAACCCATATATGATCATCATCGTGCTGGGCGGGATGATTGATCCAATCACGGACGAAGCGGCTGTTACTGCGGCGGAATACGCTGCGGGGTAACCTTGGGACCGCATCGCGGGGATCATCATCGACCCGGTCGCCGCAGCATCGGCCACAGCCGACCCTGTGACGCCACCAAAAAGCATCGAGGCCACAATGTTCACATGGGCCAGGCCCGCCCGCAGATTCCCGACCATGAAGGCTGCAAGCGCAGCGATCCGGTCGGTCAGCTTGCAGGCCCCTGCCAAAGTGCCCGTTAGTACGAAGAACGGAATGGCCATCAGCGGGAAAGAATCGATGCCGCCGAACATGCGGCTGACGACAAGGCTTAGTGGAATGTTGCCCTGCAAGATTATCGGGACCAAGGCGCCGAGACCGATAGCGAAGGCAATCGGCACGCCCAGGACAAGCAGAATCAGGAAGGAGCTGAAGAGTATGCCGATCATTTGACTTCTGACCTTGTGGTATAGGGTGAGTTTCTGTCAGTCAGCCTGTGGCTGAGCTGCGGTCGAATGGCCGGTTAGTTCCAGATAAATCAGGCGCAAGGTCTCACACAGCATGATGAACGCACCAACCGGAATGGCGGCGTAAGCATATGTCATGGGTATCTGCAAAGACGCTGATTGCTGTGCGTAATTCGAAATCGCCAGCTGTGTTCCATAGTAGACCAGCACGCCCTGAAACAGGATCGACATGATGTAGGCGAAGATGAACAGCGCGCGGCGCAGCCCCTCGGGCACGGCGAGCGCCAGCATATCCACGCTCAGATGCACACCAAAACGCATGCCCACACCAGCGGCCAGAAACACCACCCAGATGCTGACATAGCGGGTGATCTCCTCAGCCCAGAAAATTCCGCCCACGCCGGGGATGAAACGCATCATCGCCGAGGTGAACGTCAGGCCGACCATGACGCACAGCCCAAGGATAATCAGCGCTTCGACGGTCTGTATGTAAAACTTCGTCATATCGTGATCCCTTAGATGATGTTTCTGATCGGCGCATGGGGGCATAAAACAAAAAACGGGCCCGAACCCCGCCAAGGTTCGGGCCCTGAAGTCGGCTTATTGCTCAGCTGCGGTTTCGAGCATTTTCTGATAGACCGCATAGACCTCTTCGCCCTTGCTTTTGATGTACTCGTCCATCGCAGCAAGAACCGGTTCGCTGAAGGGCGCTGTGTCAACCTCGATGATTTCCACACCGCTGTCACGCATCGTCTGCATTGCAGCAGCTTCGGCGTCCTTGTGCAGCGAAAGCTGGTAGGCGGCAGCGTCTTGCGCGGACTCGTTGATCACGGCCTGATGCTCTTCGCTCAGCCCGTCCCACCAACCCTTGTTCACAACCATCGGCTGCGGGTAGAAGTTGTGGCGCGTCACAGTCAGATAGTTCGCATTCTCGTAGAACCGGCTGGAAACGATCGTCTCCGAGGTGCCTTCGACCGCATCGATAACACCGGATTCAAGCGAGGTATACACTTCGCCAAGGCTGATCGCCGTGGGCGTTGCGTTCCAGCTTTGTGCCAGCGCAACGAACAGGGGGGTTTGCGGGATACGCAGGCGCAGCCCCGCCATGTCGTCAAATTCCCGTACCGGACGGGTCGACAGCAGGTTGCGCGGCCCCTGGTACATGTAGCCGACCAGATGGAAGCCCTGTGGCTCCATGAAGGCGTTGAGGTCGTCTGCAATCGCGCCAACCACGGTGGCCAGCTCTTCTAGGTTGTCGTAGGTGTAGAAGGCTTCCATCACCTCGATCTGCGGCACGAATGCGCCTGTTCCGGGCAGGCCGCTCAGCACCATTTCAAGGCCGCCGGCGCGGGTCATCTCTGCCATTTCGCGTTCCGAGCCCAGCTCTTCGGCGTAGAACACCTGAACGTCGATTTCGCCGTTCGACCGTTCTTCAACGAGCCGCTCAAACTCTGCGCTGCCCTGCGAAATCGTGTGGCTGGTCTGATATACCGTGCCCACCCGCATCGTGACGTCAGCAGCGAAAGTGGCTGCCGTCGACAATGCAATAACCGATGCTGCACCAACGATGATGTTAGAATATCTCATATGTTCCTCCCTTGGCACGATATGCCATTTCCTGTTTTGACTACGAGGCCGCTGCGCCCCAGACCTGCGACAAGATGGAATTGTGCCCGCTTGATGCCAAGTCTGAATCCGCGCCTCCCGGCAGAGCCCCATTCTGTAATCGCTTACATAGATGGCAAGCTTGTCTCTGCGGGTCAATCATTTTTTCAGTATCTTGTGATTTTCGGCGTGAATGTCCGTGAATGGTAGCGGCGCACAAGGGTGATGGCAGGCATTGTCCGCGGTATTCCTGAAGGGGTCTTCCGTTCCGCATGTTCCGGAACAGCGATGATGCGAATCATCTGCGCGCACCGACTCGGCTTATGGTTGCGTGGCGCAATTCGCCTGAAACAACGCTAAACTGTCAGTTCTGCTGCGGGTTTTATCCTAGAATACCAACCGGTGACGGGCTGTCCCGGGCCGCCGATCCTGGCGCCACTGCAGCCAGGCTTGCAAGACTCAGCGCGTGAACGCTCAGGCACAGCGCCTCCCCCCTCTCTGGACGCAATTGTGCGTCTGACATTCCGCGTGCCAGCTGATGCCCCCAACACTCAACAAGCAGAATTGCTGCTCCAAGGTCTTGTGCAAAGCGCTTACATTGCTATTCTCTGGCGAAATTCTCCAGCAAAGTGGAAAAGACCAATGCATTTGAATGCCTCCGGCAGCCGCAGCCATAAAATCGCGAAAGTTGATGTGCACCTGGTATCGACCCCTGTCACAGGCGGGCTTGCCGATGCGACGCGCAAGGTGGAATGCGTGGGCTTCACCGTCGTGCGTGTGACGACCGATCAGGGTCTGGAAGGGCTCGGCTTGACATATCATGAGGTCGGCGGCGAAGCCACGCGTGCGCTGATCTTGAACAATATCGCCCCCAAGATCATCGGGCGTGATCCACTGGAAACCGAGGTAATTTGGGAAGACCTGTTCCACTACCTGCGCGGGGTGGGCCGCAAGGGGCTGACCTTTGGCGCACTCAGCGCGGTTGATCTGGCTCTGTGGGATCTGAAAGGCAAGATCGTCGATCTGCCGCTCTATCGCTTGCTTGGTGGAAACCGGACACGCGTGCCGATCTATGCCAGTGGCGGCTGGACGTCCTACAGCGACGATGAACTGGTCGCTGAAATGCAGGACATGGTTGCGCAAGGCTACAAGCACGTCAAATTCAAGGTCGGTGTAGACGGCGCAGCCAATCCTCGGCGGGATGCAGTGCGGGTCCGCAAAGTGCGCGATGCCGTGGGGCCGGACATCAAATTGCTACTCGACGCAAACAACTGCTGGGATGCCGCAACTGCCGTACAATTCGCGAATACGGTGCGCGAATGTGACATCATGCTTTTCGAAGAGCCCGTACTGGCTGATGACATTCCCGGCCTTGCCCGGTTCAAGCGCGGCACCGACATCCCATTGGCAACAGGCGAGCATGAATACACCAAATATGGCGCTCGCGACCTGATCATCGCTGATGCCGCTGACATCATTCAAATCGATGGCACACGAGCGGGTGGCTACACCGAAATGCTGAAAATTGCCGGGATGACGCAGGCATGGAACCTGAAATTTGCACCTCATGCGATGGAGCATATGCATCTGCATCTAGTCAGCGCCGTCCCGAATGCCCCGTTCCTGGAGCGACTCCGGCTGTTTGAGGATGTGACCGACAAAGTGTTCAAGGATGCGCCTTTGCCCGTAGACGGCTATATGACAGTACCTGATTTGCCGGGCCATGGCTTATCGCTGGACATGGATTTCATCCGCGACGCTGACGAAGCTGTCTGACACGGTCCCCTTCGGGGGTGATGACTTCACACGGTGCTGCCGCTGGTCGGAATGATCGCGGTGGCGTTTCGGTCGATGATTGGGGCGGGGCAGCGGTAGGCTTCCAGAGCTGTCTGCGCCGCTCCATTCGTCCTGGGGTTGCGTCCAGCAACCCGGTTGGACCGGGGCTGTCGCCGCCTGGCCAATGGGCTCAGGTGATCGAAGGTCTGCGCTTCCCTGGCCCATTGTGCGCCACGTCCATGCTGCCACAGCATCGACGAACCCGAAATTTTCCTTTAATTGCAATAGTCTTGGTCTTGATGTGCGGGGCACGCCGTCCGCCCTGCCGTTTGGGTTTGTTTGTTTCCATCAGCCCCCGTTTACCCAAAGTAAAGCAATGGCCAAGGGTCTGTGGCGGGGCCGTCTGCTGCTTCCCTCGCACACGCAATGGTGTCCGGTTGTGTTCGGCCCGGGGCCTGAATTGATCTCTGCTGCCATTGCGCACGGGGCCGTGTCGGATCATTTGTGTACGGAAGGCAAACCCGCTGCGGGATGCCTGTCGGGCAGTATTTCGCGTCCGGGTCGTTTATCGGGAACCAGATCCCGCCGCGGCGCGTTTTGCCATTGGAAGTATAAAAAAGGAGTATGGACATGAACATGATCCGTGTAATCGCAGGCGTATCGGCAGCAGGTGTTTTTGCGACATCCGCAGTCGCGCAAGACTATTCGAAAATGGCCGATCCGGTTGTCGAGCCGACGGTTGCCGTCGCACCAGTATCGGCACCGACCTTTGACTGGAACGGCGCTTACGCCGGTGTTGGTCTGGGCTATGGCAGCATGAGCTTTGACGGCCCCGCTGACAGCCAAAGCTCGGCTACGGGCGCGCTGTTCGGCGGCTACCGCTATGACACGGGCAACTATGTGTTCGGCACCGAGCTGGTTGTGGTCCCCGGCTTTGGCGATCCTACCCTGCCGGGCGGTGATGAGATCGATTCGGGCGCTTCGCTCCTGTTCTCGGCCGGGATGCCGGTAACGCAGGACCGTCGCACGCTGGCCTATCTCACGGCCGGCCCGTCGATGATCCGCACAAGCGGTGCTGGCGGGTCCGATAGCGCCGTCGGCGCAACCGTGGGTCTGGGCGTCGATCACATGATCACCGACTCGATGATGCTGCGCGGCGGTCTGTCCTACACGTCGATCGACGATGTGGGCAGCACCAACCTGGAAACCGGCACCACGAATGCGTCCGTCGGCATCGGCTTCAAATTCTGAAGTTGAACCACGTCTGACGTAAGCTGTTTGCGGCCCCCGAGCATCTGCCCGGGGGCCGTTTTCGTTTGGCAACGCGCTGTCTTGTCCCGCGTGCTTTATCCAGACGCATCCTGTGGCGGACCGCGCCAGTGCAGCGCCTTCTCGAACAGCGCAAACAGGATCAGGCTTTGCGCGGCCAGCACCATCAGGGCTGCGAACATCAGGTCGGTCTTCCCGCGCCCGTTTGCCATCAACATCAGATAGCCCAGCCCGCGCGACGATCCTACCCATTCGCCGATCACCACCGCGAACGGCGCGTAGATGATTGCCAGCCGCAGGCCCGACGCCAGCGCGGGCAGCGCATGTGGCAGTTGCAAGAACAGCAGGCGGCGCAACGGTGTCGCGCGCATCAGTTGGGCCATATCCGCCAGCGCGGGCGGCAGGCGCATCAGCCCATCAAAAAACGCCGAGGTGACGGGGAAATATACCACCAGCATCACCACCACGATCTTTGACGCCGCACCATACCCCAGCCACAACGTGATGACTGGCGCCAGCGCGAAGACCGGCACCGCCTGCGCAAAGATCAGCATGGGGCGCAGCAAGAGCCGCGCGCCGGGTGACAGCGCAAGGTTGAGCGCGCTCAGAACCCCCAGCGCCACCCCCGCCGCCAGCCCGCTCAACAGGTTCAGGGCGGTGAAACGTGCATGCTCCGCCAGCATCCCGGCGTTTGACATCAGCGCAGCCGCCACCCGCCCCGGCCCGGGCAGGATGAAGGGCGGCACGCCGCTGGCCCAGACAACGCCCGCCCAGATCAGCAGGGCCACGGCCAGCGCCAGCCCCCCGCGCAACAGCGTGGAAAGAAGCCCGGTCATGCAGGCACCATGCCGTGCAATTGCGCCAGCAGATCTGCCTGCGCCCGCTGCACGGCTGGTGCTCGGTAGTCGCGGGGCGTGGGCGTATCCGGCAGATGCAGCGGCTGAGTGGCATCTTTTTCCAGCAGCCAGCCGCAGTGCGCCATGCGCACGGCCTCCAGCGGGTCATGGGTAATCAGGATCACCGTACGCCCTGCCAGCACCCGCGCGGCCATGTCCTGCATGGTCAGTCGCGTGGCAGCGTCGAGGGCCGAGAATGCTTCATCCAGCACCACGACCGGGCAATCCTCGATCAGCGCGCGGGCCAGTGCGACGCGCTGGCGCTGCCCGCCGGAAAGTTCGCCGGGGCGCCGCCCTTCCAGCCCGCGCAGGCCCAGATCGGCCAGCAAGCTGCGGGCGCGCGCCAGATCGGGCCGGGTGCCCCGCAGCCGTGCCCCGATGGTGACATTGCCGACCAGATCGGCCCAGGGCAGCAACTGCCCGTCCTGCGCCACCATGGCGACCCGGCCCGCCAGTGGCTGCCCGTCGCTGGCGCGCAGACTGCCCGTCAAACCATGTGCCCCGGGCAGCCCGCCGATCAGCCGCCCGATGGTAGATTTCCCGATGCCCGACGGGCCCAGAAGGCAGCTCCACTGCCCCGCTGGCATGCTCAGCGCAAGGCCGCGCAACAGGGGCGCGCCCGCCATGGTCAGATCACCGCACAACGTCAGGCCCGGGGCGGTCATGTGGCGCAGGGGTCTTCATGCCCCAGCAGCCCCATCTGCCAGAAGCCAACCTCCAGCCGGGTTGCGGTTGCAAAGCGCCCCGTCAACCGGGCAAAGCGCGGCACGCGCGCCCAGTCCGTGCCCAGCCTGTGGTCCAGCGCGCCGTCGATCAGCGCGCCCACATCGCGGCACAGCGCCTGATATTCCGCGCCACCATAGGTGTCGATCCAGCCTGCGTATGGCCCACCGCTTCCCGCCAGTCGCGCGCCAATCTCGCCATAGCCCAGCACGCAGGGCGCAAGCGCCGCCATCAGGTCCAGAGAATCGCCCGAATACCCGGCCTCCAGCACATAGCGGGTGTAGGCGAGGGTTTCGGGCGCCTCCAGCGTTGCCTCCAATGCCGCCGCGTTGATCCCTTCGCCCGCGCAGATCTGCACATGCAGCGGCATCTCATGGTGGACCAGCGCGTGAACCGTGGCAGATGCCGCCTGCATCTCGGCCAGCGTATCGGCCTTGGCGGCGGCCAGCGCCCAGGCGCGGGCAAAGTGGATCAGGAAGACATAATCTTGCCGCAGGTAGTGCAGGAAGGCCGCCCGGGGCAGTTCGCCCCGGCGCAGTCCTTCGACAAAGCCATGATGCGTATAGGCCTGCCAATCGGGCGCAGCAGTGCGCCACAACGCAAAGGCGCGGCCATAATCGGGCGCGCTCATGGAACCGCACCGTCCAGCGCCGTCACATCCAGCGCCAGTTCTCCGACGCCAAGGCCGCCGGGTGTTGCGCCGCGCGCGGCCAGAAACGCCTCGAACCGTGCATAGCGGCCCGCGTCCAGCGCGGCGGGGCGGGTGGCAAAGCGCGGCCATGTATCGCCCCACGCGCGGGCGTTCAGTTCCGTCTGCAGTTCGGATGCGGTGGCGGCAAAAGTGTCCCATGCGGCATCGGGCTGGTTCAGGATATAGCCCGCCGCGCGTTCTGTCGCATCCAGAAACCGTGCGATGGCGCCTGCATCCATGTCCGCAGGACTGGCGACATAGATCAGCTCATCATAGGCGGGCACGCCCTCGGCCTCGGGGTAGAAACAACGCCCTTCAATGCCCTCAAGCGCCAGTTGGTTCAGCTCGAAGTTTCGGAATGCGCCGATCACGCCATCCACCTGCCCCGACATCAAGGCGGGCGAGATCGACCAGCCAATGTTGATCTGCTCGACCTCTTCGGGGGCCACGCCGTTATGCGCCAGCATGGCATCCAGCATCACCTCTTGCACGCCCGCGACGGCGAAACCGACCTTGCCGCCGCGCAGATCATCGACGCTGCGCACCGGGCCATCGGCCAGCACCACAAGGCAGGTGAGCGGGCTGGAAATCAGCGTTCCGACCCGGCGCAGGTCCAGCCCGGCATGGCGGCTGAGGTGCAGTTGCGGCTGGTAGCTGACCGCCAGATCGACGCGCCCCGCCGCGGCCATGCGGGGCGGGGCGTTGGGGTCCGAAGGGGTGACGATCTCTACCTCCAGCCCGGCCTCGGTGAAATACCCCAGTTCCTGTGCCAGAATGATCGGCGCATGGTCGGGGTTGACGAACCAGTCCAGCATCAAGGTCAGCCGGTCCTGCGCGGCAGCAGGGGTGGCAAGCGTCGCGCAAAGCGCAACAGTGGAAAGCAGACGGTGCATGGTGTTTCCTTTCAGGGGGTGGGTGTTTCAGTCGTTCAGCGCCAGCAGCGCGATGCGACCCGGCCAGTGACCTTGCAGCACCTGCCCGGCGTTATGGGCGCGCAGCCCGGTGCGGCAGGCCAGCACGACGCGGGCGTCTGGCGGCGGGGTCAGGCGGGTGATCTCCTCGGGCGGGATATGGCGCGCGGATGGGCTGAAGGGCGCGGCCTCGGTTCGCAGGTCGATCAGCAGATCCTGTGCCTCGGTCTGGCTGCGCGCGATGAAGGGCAGCGGGCGGTCTGGTTCCGGCGCGCCGTCAAACCGGAAACCCGCCATGCGCCAGTTACCCGCATCCAGCCGGATCAACTGTCCCAGCGGGCTGGGCGTCAGGCCCAGCACCACCGACAGCGCCATCTGCGCCTGCAACGCGCCGACAGCGCCGACCACCGGCCCCATGACACCCGCAGTGGCACAGGTGGCCGCGCGGGCGGGCAGATCGGGGAAGATGGCGCGCAGGCTGGGGGCACCGCCGCAGCATCCCGCGACATAGCCTGCCAGCGCCAGGGCCGAGGCGGTAATCAGCGGCCTGCCCAATGCGGCGCAGGTGTCCGACAGGGTCAGGCTGGCCGCGAAAGTATCGGCGCAATCCAGCACCACATCGGCCGCAGCGACCAGCGCGGGGGCATTCGCCGGGTCCAGCCATTCATCACGCAGATGCAGCCGTACGAGCGGGTTCAGCGCGGCAATGGCATCGGCCGCGGCCTGAACCTTTGGCTGGCCGGTCTGATCCATGCGGTAGATCGGCTGCCGGTGCAGGTTTGACACCTCTACCCGGTCGCCATCGACCAGCGTGATCTGGCCCACGCCCGCGCCCGCAAGATATTGCAGCACCGGCACGCCAAGACCGCCCGCGCCCACCACGAGGACATGGGCGCGCCCGATCCGGTCCTGCCCTAGGTCGCCGACCTCGGGCAGCAGGCTCTGGCGCGTGTAGCGGCTCATGCGCAGACCCGCAGCCAGTCGCGGATGCGCCCCTCCGGATCGGTGTTCAGCGTGATGTCGGTGACGGCGGAAACCACATCGGCCCCGGCGGCAAAGGCCCCGGGGGCGCGTTCAACGCTCATCCCGCCAATCGCGATCAGCGGGATATCTCCGATCAGGCGTTTCCATTCAGTGACCCGCGCCAGCCCCTGTTCATGCCACTTCATCTGCTTCAGGATCGTCGGATAGACCGGCCCCAGCGCGATGTAATCCGGCGCCAGCGCCAGCGCGCGGTCCAGTTCCGCGCGGTCATGGGTGGAGATCCCTAGCCGCAGCCCGGCGCGCCGGATTGCGGGCAGGTCGGCAGTGTCCAGATCCTCTTGCCCCAGATGCAGCCAGTCTGCACCTTCCTCGATTGCCAGCTGCCAGTGGTCATTGACCACCAGCGCCGCGCCATGCAGACGCGCCAGCACCAGCGCGCGACGCATCTCGGCCCGCAGGTCCGCGCCGTCAGCTTCCTTGATGCGCAGTTGCACCAGCTTGACGCCCAGCGGCAGCGCGCGTTCCAGCCATGCGGCGGAATCGAAGATCGGATAGAACCGGGGCAGTTTCACAGCATCACCTTTCATCACAACCACGCCTTTCCAATGACCGGGGTAGACGGCGCGGCCATGTCGCGCGGGGCCATCGGGTCGGCAGCATGGGCCAGCGCGCCCGCCTGCGCGGCCAGCGCGAAGCCGCGCGCCATCGCGACCGGATCGCCCGCCTGCGCCACGGCAGTGTTCAAGAGCACCGCGTCAAATCCCATCTCCATCGCTTCCGCCGCATGGCTGGGCATTCCCAGCCCCGCATCCACCACCATCGGCACATCGGGGAAAGCCGCGCGCAGGGTCTTCAGTCCATAGCGGTTGTTCAGCCCCAGCCCCGATCCGATGGGCGCCCCCCAGGGCATCAGCACCCGGCACCCGGCCTCAAGCAGCCGCTGTGCCAGCACCTGATCTTCGGTGGTGTAGGGAAAAACCTCGAACCCCTCGGCTATCAGCACGGTCGCGGCGTCCAGAAGGCCGAAGGGATCGGGCTGCAAGGTATCGGCATGGCCGATGACCTCCAGCTTGATCCAGTTCGTCCCGAACAGCTCGCGCGCCATGTGGGCGGTGGTGATCGCTTCGCGTGCGCTGTAGCACCCGGCGGTATTGGGCAAGATACGCACGCCCAGATCGCGGATCAGCGCGCCGAACGCCTGCCCCTGCCCGCCCTCGCGCCGCAATGAGACGGTGGCCACCGACGCGCCCGACGCGCGGAAAGCTGCCGCCATGATCGCGGGTGACGGGTATTGCGCCGTGCCCAGCATCAGGGGCGTGTCGAGTGTGACGCCGTAAAAATCGCGCATCGCCTCAGCCCCCCTGCATCGGGGCCAGGACTTCCAGCCGGTCGCCCTCGCGCAGCGTCGTGGTGTCCCGCGCCGCGCCGGGCACGAACGCGCCGTTCAGTGCGGTCGCCACGCGCGCCGCGCCCCAGCCGAGTTCCGCCAGCACCCCGGCCAGCGTCGTGGCCTTGATGTCGCGCGCGTCGCCATTCACTTCAATCCGCATGGATCAGATCTCCCTTGATGCCTTTGGTCAGATAATCCGCCGCCTGCTGCGCCAGCGCGGGCGCCATAAGATAACCGTGCCGGAACAACCCGTTGAGGTGCAGAACCCGCCCCCGCACCACCCCGCGCGGGATGTTGTCGGCGAATGCCGGGCGCAGGTCGGCGCCGGTTTCCAGCACCTCGGCCTCGGCAAAGCGGGGGTCCAGCGCATAGGCCGCGCTCAGCAGTTCCAGCACTGACCGCGCGCTGACACCGCGCCGGTCCGCGCTTTCGATCTGCGTCGCACCCAGCATGAAGCGCCCGCCTGCGCGCGGCACGATGTAGAGCGGGTGGCGCGGGTGCAGCATCCGTACGGGGCGCGATAGCTGGATTTCGGGCGCACGCAGCACAACCATTTCGCCCCGCACACCGCGCAACCCCGGCAGATTTGCGGCCATGCCGCGCGCATCAATCACCGGGCCGGGGGTGGTGTCGGGCGTGGCCTCGGCCTGCGTGATCGTGATCCCCCTTTCGGCCAGCGCGTGCACCAGCCCGGTCAGTGCGACGCGCGGGTCCAGATGCGCCTCGGACGCGTAAAACAGCGCTTGCGGATGGGCACCAAGGCTGGGTTCCAGCGTGTGCAGTTCCGTTGTGATCCGCCGATGCCCGGTGGTGCGGCGGGCAAAACGGTCAAGCTCGCCCGCGTCCCGCGCCGGTGCCACGACGATTGATCCGTTGTAGGCGACGTCGGTCACCTGCGCCCACGCGGCCGCCGCGTTCTGCCCATGCGCCACGATGGGCGCCTCGGCCACAGCGCCTTCGCAAAACGGCGCCAGCATGCCACCGGCCCACCACGAACAGCCATGCGGGCCGGGCGGACCGTTGCGGTCGATCAGGCGCGGGGTCAGCCCGGCGCGCGACAGCGCATATGCCGCCCAGAGGCCCGCGACGCCCGCACCGATAACGGTGACATCAGTCATGGCGCGCCCCCTTTCGGATGCCGGGTGCTGGTTCCACGGGCCAGAGCGCATGGAAATGATGCACCGGCCCCGCGCCCTGCCCCACGCGCAGCCCGTCTGCCGCCGCAATCGCGCCTTGCAGATATGTGTGGGCCCGGGCCACCGCGTCATGCAGTCCCATGCCTTGCGCCAAGCCCGCCGCAATCGCCGCCGAAAGCGTGCAGCCGGTGCCATGGGTGTTGCGCGTGGCGCGGCGCGTAGCGGTCAGGCGGGTCACGCCAGCTTCGGTGATCAGCAGATCCACGCAGGTATCGCCCGCGCCGTGTCCGTCCTTCATCAGCACTGCCTGCGGTCCCAGCGCGCGCAGCGCGTGGCCCTGCGCGGTCATCTCGGCCTCGGAAGTTGCGGGGGTGGTGGCCAGCAGATCGGCAGCCTCGGGCAGGTTGGGCGTCAGCAGGGTCGCCATGGGCAACGCCAGGTGGCGCAGCGCCTCGACCGCGCCCGTGGGCAACAGCCGGTCGCCCGACTTTGCCACCATCACCGGGTCCAGCACCACAGGCAGCGTGCGGCCGCGCAGGCCATCCGCGACCGTTTTGATCGCCTCGGCACCGCCCAGCATGCCCAGCTTTACTGCCCGCACGTCCAGATCGTCGAACACTGCGGCGATCTGTGCTGCAATCATCGGGGCGCTTGCAGGTTCGACCATCGTGACCGAGCGGGTGTTCTGCGCGGTCAGCGCGGTAATCACGCTGGCGCCATAAACACCCAGCGCCGAGAAGGCCTTCAGGTCCGCCTGAATGCCCGCGCCGCCGCCGGAATCCGACCCTGCGATGGTCAATGCGATGGGGATCAAGTTGCCTCTCCTCGTG
The DNA here is from genome assembly GCF_014681765.1 of Roseicitreum antarcticum. Lineage (GTDB taxonomy): Bacteria > Pseudomonadota > Alphaproteobacteria > Rhodobacterales > Rhodobacteraceae > Roseicitreum > Roseicitreum antarcticum. The sequence goes on along the minus strand of NZ_CP061502.1, from coordinate 357,340 downwards.
TTGGTTCGGCACATGAAACCAACGTGGGAAAGACGGAGTGGGGGCGTTTGCACCCTATCGTTACCGTTTCCTACGCCGGTATGAGCCGGATCAGGTTCGATGGGTTAGCTTTCGCCTCTCAGCCCCAACACGGGGCACCCCAACGGTTATCCTTTAGACGTAGGGTCTATTTTCCGGCTTGGCAAGGGGGCGTCGGCGGCGCGTATCGGACCCGCGTATTGTATCACCACGCCGCGCCCCGCAGTATGTTGCCCGGACGCCCATCGGACAGTGAAGGAGCGCGAAGGTGCGCAAACAGATTGATTCTCGCCAGCTGCGGGTCTTGCAGGCGCTGCTGGAAGAATGCAGCGTCACCCGCGCGGCAAGAACGCTCGACCAGTCGCAGCCCCATGTCAGTCTGACGCTGCGAAAGCTGCGCGACATCATCGGTGATCCGATCCTGGTGCGCAGCGGGTCCAAGATGGTGCTGACCGAACGCGGGTTGGGTCTGCGCGCGCATGTGCGTGGCGTGCTGGACGGGATCGACAAGATCGTGAGCAGCCCGGATGATTTTGACCCCGCGACCTCGACCAAGGCGTTCCGCATCGCCTCGGCCGATTGCATGGAAGCGATCTTTTTGCCGCCGCTGATCCAGCGCTTGCATGTGCAGGCCCCCGAATCGCGCGTGATCGTGCGCGGTATCGACGCAGGTTTCGACTATGCCGAAGCGTTGGAGCGGGATGAACTGGACGCGGTGATCTGCAACTGGCCCGGCGCGCCGAGCCATCTGAAAACCGCGCATCTGATGACCGAGGATATCTTTTGCCTGATGGGGCCGCAGCATCCGCTGGCCGGACGCGAACACCTGTCCATCGACGCGTATCTGGCGGCGGCACATATCGCACCCGTGGCCAGATCGCGCGCCGATCCCGGCCCGATCGACATGCAATTGGCCCAGCATGGATTGCGGCGCAATATCCAGACCATGGTGGCCGAATTCAACCTTATTCCGCACATTCTGATGGGCACTGATTTAATTTTCACCTCTAGTGCCCGTTTTTCAGGCTATTTCAGTTCGCTTATGCCGCTGCGCAGCGTGGCCGCCCCGACCGAGGTCGGATCATTGCGATTCTACCTGTTGTGGCATGAGCGTGCGCAGTCAGATGCGCGCAATATATGGCTACGCGGCCAGATTTCTGCGGTCGCCCGGTCTTTGTCCGCCATGCCCGCCAAAGCGATGCACCATAACAGTTAGTATATAAATAATGTAAACGACCGCCCGCTTGTGGCGGTCTGATGACGTGGTAGCGTTTGGGGGCCGGCCCGTTGTGGGCGGTCCGCCAGCCCCATCCCGGGCGGCGGTGTCTTGAAGCAAGGGCCGCTCGATGTCGCACTCGACCTTGAAATCAACGCTTGAATCCACGTCCGAGGAAAAGGCCGGCCGCTGGTCCGGGCGCAACGCCGACAAGGACCGGCTGCGCGCCGAGATCTGGTCCGGGCTGGAGGCCAGCGGGCTGAGCATCGGCCCGGTCTGGAGCCGTATCTCGAACTGGGTGGGGGCCGAAGTGGCGGCCCGCAACCTGTCGGAGCTGGACATCTGGAAGCGCGCCAAGGTGGTCAAGTGCAACCCCGATCCGCCGCAGATCGCGGTGCGGCTGCGCGCGCTTTACGATGGTAAGCTGTTGTATATGCCGGTGCCCGAATTCGGGTCGGGTGAATTGCCCTGGGTGCTGCTGGACCCCGCGAAGCTGGAACGCGACGGCGTGCAGTTCGAGATGGCCGCCACCTCGCAAGGGGCGGTGAGCGTTGGCCAGAAGCTGGGCTTTGAGGATATTCAACCGCTGGATATGGCTGTCTGCGGCTGCATCGCAGTGACCCGCGCGGGCGGCCGCACCGGCAAGGGCGGCGGTTTCGCCGACCTGGAGCTGGGCCTGTTTCGCGATCTGGGCAAGATCACTGCCGACACGCCGATTGTCACCACGGTGCATTCCAGCATGGTCGTCGAGGATACGCGCCTGCCGATCATGGCGCATGACTCGCTGCTCAACTGGATCGTGACCGAAAAGGAAGCGATTGAGACTGCGCCGCACGGGCGCCAGCCCGGTGGTGTCGTCTGGGACATGGTGCAGCCCGATCAGCTGGAAGACATCTGGTTCCTGAAAGATCTGAAAGCGAAAATTCTGGCATCGAAGGCCGGTTCAGCACCAGACCCGAAGGCATAGCCCCGCAAACCGAAGTGCAAAACACTTTCTGCAAAATTCTGAGAAACGGGCGCACCCAAAGGGCCGCGCCGCGAGCACCATGACCGGCAGGCAGACCTTATCCGCGGATAAGATTTCGGCCCGGCCTGAAGGGAGGCGATACGAAGGGGCTGCGCGGTGATTGCCGCGCAGCCCCACCCGGCGGATCAGGAGGGCCCGCCGTGACGGATAAACACCCAAAGCGCCAGCCAATGGCGATATTCCCCAACAGATGGAGCAACCATGTCCCAGATCCCCCCCCGTTCATCCCACCTGGCACTTTCCCGGCGCAGCCTGTTGCGCACCGGCGCGGCGGCGGCAGCCGCATCGTTGCTGCCGGTGCGCGGCCTGCTGGCCCAGACGCCGCTGGTCATCGGCGCGATCTATGTCGGCCCGCGCGATGACTTTGGCTGGAACCAGTCCCATGCCGCCGCGATGGACATTCTGCGCGATGTGCCGGGTGTGACCGTGGTCGAGGAAGAGAACGTCGCCGAGACCAATGCCGTCACCCAGACGATGGAATCCATGATCAACCTGGAAGGCGCGAACCTGATCCTTGCGACCTCGTTTGGCTACTATTCGCCCTTTGTTGTTGATCTGGCGTCAAAATATCCTGAGGTTCAGTTCCGCCATTGCGCGCCCCTGTGGAACCCGGAAACCGACCCGGTGAACGCGGGCAGCTATTTCAGCTACCTCAATCAGGCGCATTATGTGAACGGGGTCGCTGCGGGGCTGTCCAGCCCCACCGGCCTTTTGGGCTTTGTCGCGGCCAAGCCCGTGCAGACGGTGCTGTCCAATGTGAATTCGTTCCTGCTGGGCGCGCGGTCGGTTAACCCTGATGCAATGGTCCGGGTGATCTTCACCGGCGAATGGTCGATGCCGGTGCGCGAGGCCGAGGCGACAAATGCCCTGATCGACGCGGGCTGCGACGTGATCGGCTGTCATGTGGACGGCCCCAAGGTGGTGATCGAGACCGCCGAGGGCCGGGGCGTGCGCAGCTGCGGACATAATGCCGACCTGTCGCCGCTGGCCCCGAACGGCTTCATCACCGGCGCGGAAAGCAAGTGGGAGACCGTCTATACCTCTTACGCCGCAGCGCTGGCGGCGGGTGAGGCGCCGCCGAACATGATCTCGGGCGGGTATCATAACGATATGCTGCGCAACACGGCCTTTGGCGCCGGGGCGACGGCGGAGGCTGTTGCGGCCGCTGAGGCCGCGATTGCGGGGCTGAAGGCCGGCACGCCGATCTATGCAGGCCCGTTGAACGACAACCGGGGCAACCAGGTGATTGCGGGCACGCTCGACAATTACGCGCCCGAGCTGGAAAGCATGGACTACCTTCTGGACGGCATCATCGGCTCTACCACCTGACGGATTGCGGGCCTGCCTCTGATACGCAAAGGCAGGCCCCAGACACTTCACCGTCAAGCCGGAACCCCTTAGGCTGCGCGCACCGGGGCTTTGTGCCCTGTCGCCCTGCCCCGCCCGTTCCCTGCCTTTAAGCCCTGCCCGTACCGGATCCCGCATGTTCAATACCCGCGTTCTTGAATCGATCCTGATCCCGCTGGGGGCGCTTCTGGCCTCGGCGTTAATCTTCGCGGTCTTCCTGTCAGCCCTTGGCAAAAGCCCGGCGACGTTTTTGTCGCTGGTCTGGACCGGGGGATTTTCGTCGTGGTTTTCCATCCAGAACGCGTTGCAGCGCGCGGCACCCCTGATCCTGACCGGGTTGGCCTTTGCGATCCCCGCGCGGATCGGGCTGACCTTGCTGGGCGCGGAAGGGGCGGTGGTGATCGGCGGATTTTCCGCCGCCGTGGTGGCGATTCCGCTGGTTACCGCAGGGCTTCCCGCCGCGTTTGTCTGGCTGGTCATGGCGGTGGCGGCAATGGCGGTGGGCGCGGCCTGGGTTGGGCTGGCGGGCTGGCTGAAGCACCATCGCGGCGTGAATGAGACGATATCCTCGCTGTTGCTGACCTATATCGCCATTGCGATTGTCAGCTTCCTGATCGAAGGGCCGTTCCGCGACCCTGGGTCTGCCAACAAGCCGTCCACCATGCCGCTGGGCACGGATTACCGCATCGGCGGGATGTTTGACAGTTCCGTGCATTGGGGGCTGGCGGCGGGGCTGTTCCTGTCGGTGGCGCTGTGGGTGCTGATGGCGCGCACGCCTTTTGGCTTTGCCGCGCGGATGACGGGGGGCAACCTGCGCGCCGCGCAAGGTCAGGGCCTGCCGGTGGGCCGCCTGCTGGTCGCCTGCTGCGCCATTGCCGGGGCCTGCGCCGGGGTGGCGGGCTTCTTCGAGATTGCCGCGATCCACGGGCAGGCCAATGCGTCGCTGGCTGCGGGCTATGGCTTTACCGGTATCCTTGTTGCCTTTCTGGCACGGCACAATCCGCTGGCCGTGGTACCCGTGGCGATCTTGTTTGGCGCGCTGGAGGCGTCAGGCGGGTTGGTGCAGCGGCGCATGGAGATGCCCGATGCGACCATGCTGGTGCTGCAAGGCATCATCTTCATCGTGCTTCTGGTCAGTGACACGATGTACGGGCGCCTGCCCTTCCTCAACCCTGACCGGAGCGGAGCGCGCAGATGACCGACGCCGACCCCATCGCCAGCCTGATGATCGTGTTCTACGCCTTGCTGGGCGGGGCGATCCGGGTTTCTACCCCGTTTTTGTTCGTGGCGTTGGGCGAATGCCTGACCGAGAAATCGGGGCGCATCAACCTCGGCCTGGAAGGCAACCTGATCCTCGGTGCAATGACCGGTTATGCGGTGTCCTACAACTCTGGTTCCGCATGGGTCGGTGTGCTGGCGGCGGGCGGGATCGGCGTGGTGCTGGGCGTTGCGCATGGCTGGATCTGCAAGCTGCCAAAGGTCAATGACATCGCGGTGGGGCTGGCCTTCATGGGGCTGGGCACCGGGTTGGCGTTCTTTTTTGGCAAGCCGTACATCCAGCCCTCGGCCCCGCGCCTGACTTCGGTGCCGCTGGGCGGGTGGTCGGACAGCCCGCAGGTGCAGCAGGCGTTGCAGGTCAACCCGCTGTTTTTCATCGGCATCGTGCTGGCGGTCTTCCTGTGGTGGATGCTGCGCAACACCCGCTGGGGGCTGGTGATCCGCGTCACCGGGGATTCCGCCGCATCGGCCCGGGCGATGGGGGTGAATGTGGATGGGGTGCGCATCCTGACCACGGCGGCGGGCGGCTGCCTTGCGGGGATCGGCGGGGCCTTCCTGTCGCTGTCCTACCCCGGCAGTTGGAACGAGGGGCTTTCGTCCGGCCAGGGGTTGATGGCTGTCGCGCTGGTGATCTTCGCGCGCTGGAACCCGTTGCGCTGCGTGCTGGCAGCGCTGTTGTTCGGGGCGGCAGGTGCGCTGGGACCGTCGCTGCAATCCATCGGGGTCAGCTTTGGCTATCACTTCTTCAACGCTGCGCCTTACATCGTGACGCTGGGGATCATGATCGCCTCGGCCCGGTCCAGATCGGCGGCGATCGAAGCGCCGCGCGAATTGTCGATCATCAAGTAGTGAAAGGGGCGGCAGATGACACAGACCAGGCTGCGCGGCAGCGCGCCCAACCCCGGGGGCGCCATGTCGCTGGAAACCCGGCAGATGACCAAGACCTTCGGTGCCCTGCGCGCGCTGGATGCCGTGTCGCTGAACGTGCGCGCGGGGTCGTTCCATGCCCTGCTGGGCGAGAATGGCGCGGGCAAATCCACGCTGGTCAAATGCATCATGGGCTTTCACGCCGCTGACAGTGGCGCGACCCTGCTGGACGGTGCGCCGGTGGCGATCACCAGCCCGAGGCAGGCGCAGATGCGTGGCATCGGTATGGTCTACCAGCATTTCACGTTGGTGCCCTGTCTGACCGCCGCCGAAAACCTTGTGATCGCCCGCCCCGATGCACCCGGCATCATCCACTGGCGGGCCGAGCGGCGGCGGCTGGAAGCCTTCATGGACCGCATGCCCTTTCGCGTGCCGCTGGACCGGCGCGTCGCCGACCTTTCGGCGGGCGAGCGGCAGAAGCTGGAAATCCTGAAGCTGCTGTACCTTGACCAGCGGGTCCTGATCCTTGACGAGCCGACATCGGTGATGACCCCGGCCGAGGCCGATGAGGTGCTTCATCTGCTGGGCGGCATGGCACATCGGGGTGAGATTACGGTGCTTATGATCTCGCACAAATTCCGCGAGGTGAAGGCGTTTTGCGACAGCTTTACCGTGCTGCGGCATGGCGAGGTCACCGGCAGCGGCAGTGCGCATGACACCAGCATCGCCGCGATGAGCCGCATGATGATCGGCGAAACCGAACTGCGCGCCCGCGCCCCGCGCCTGTCGGGCGCAAAGGGGGCGGCGCAACCCCGCCTGACCCTTGACTCGATCAGCGCCGACGATGCGACGGGCCGCCGGGTGGTGGATGCGGTGACGCTGGACATTCATCCGGGCGAGATCGTGGGCATCGCGGGCGTGTCGGGCAACGGGCAAAGCGCGCTGGTCGAAGTGCTGTCCGGCCAGCGCGCGCTGGCCGACGGGCGCTTGCTGGCCGAGGGTCAGCCCTTCGCGCCGCGCCGGGCCGATCTGGACCGCTACAAGGTTTTTGGCCTGCCCGAAGAACCCCTGCGCAACGCCGTGGTGGCCCGCATGTCGGTGGCCGAAAACATGGCCTTTCGCAGCTTTGACAAGGCGCCCGTGGTCGGGCGCTTTGGCCTGATCTCGCCCGCGCGGATGCGGGCTGCCGCCGATGGGCTGATCCGGCGCTATAACGTCCAGACCCCTTCGGCGGATGCGCTGGTAGAAACGCTATCGGGCGGCAATGTGCAGCGCGCGGTGCTGGCGCGCGAATTGTCGGGCGATGTGGAGGTGCTGATCGTGGCCAACCCGTGCTTTGGGCTGGATTTCGCATCGGTTGCGGAAATCCGCGCGCAGATCATGGAGCAACGCAACCGGGGTGCCGCCGTTTTGCTGGTCAGCGAGGATCTGGACGAGGTGCTGGAACTGTCGGACCGCGTGGCGGTGATGTCGGCGGGCAGGCTGGGGCCGGTGGTGGCCGCGGACGCGACCGACCGCGACCAGATCGGGCGGCAGATGGGAGGGCAGACGGGGGAGCAGATGGGGGGGCATTGAGCGCGCGGCGGCGTGCCGCCCCGACCACTGCGCGATGAAACGGGACCGGAATTACAGCGCGCGCAGCACTTTTTCATAGAACAACTGCGCCGCGCGGGACAGTTCGCGGTTGCGTTCGCGCACCACAAAATACGGCGTCACGACCATTTCGGCCCGTGTCTCCAGATAGGTCAGCCGCGCCCCGAAATCCGCCCCGGTCAGCAGTTCTGCAACCTCATGCGACTGCGGCGCGATGACATCCGAACTGGCCAACAGCGCCAGCACCATCAAGAGCGATGAAGAATTGACGAAACGATGCGGCACCGGCGTGCCCGCGCCGTGAAACGCCTGCTCGACCGCTGCGCGGATGGGTGAGCCGCGTTCTTGAATCACCCATTCATACTCGGTCAGTTCGGCCAGCCCGACCCCGCGCCGCCCGGCCAGCGGATGCCCCTGCCGCACCAACAGCCGCACGATTTCCGACCGGGCGGGATGCACCTGAAGGCCGGTGGTGTCATGCGTGGCGGGGATGCGCGCCAGGATGAAATCGAAGCGCCCCTCATCCAGCCCGCGCACCAGTTCACTGGACGGTCCCACGTCGATGCTGACGGCAATGCCAGGTGCCAGCGCGCGCACGGCGGCCATGGCGGGGACGATCAGCCCGACGGCGGGGCCGGTCACCGTGCCGATCCGCACATCGCCGGCCCGGCCCGAGGTAAGGGCCGCCACTTCATTCTCAAGGCTTTCCAGCCCCGACAGGACGACGCGTGCATGGCTGGCAAAAGCGTCGCCCACTGGCGTTGCCTCCATCCCCTTGGGTGTTCGGGTGAACAGCGCGCTGCCGCAGCGGCTTTCCACATCCGCCAGAATGCGCGAGGCGGCGGGCTGCGACATCCCCAAAGCGCGCGCCGCCACCTGAAGCTGCCCCGTCTCATGGGTTTTCAGCAACAGGTGCAGATGAAGGGGTTTGATATATTGGATGAAGCGCATCAGCGTCACTTTTGCATCACACTTTTGGTATGTCAAAGCTTAAAATCGGGATTTTACATGCATACGGTGGCTGCCCTATGAATGCCGTCGTGGACAACCATGTCCAATCACATGTCGGCATGCACAGGGGAAACAGGCTGTGTGCGTCGATTTCGGGAGGATACTATGAAGATCAAGACCATCCTGACCGCGGCAACCGCGGCCATTGCTTTCACTGCTTCGGCGCATGCCGAAGGGCTTGTAGGTATTTCGATGCCCACCAAATCCTCGGCGCGCTGGATCGCCGACGGCGACAACATGGTGAAGGAACTGGAAGCGGCCGGTTATGAAGCCGATCTGCAATATGCCGAAGATGATATTCCCAACCAGTTGGCCCAGATCGAGAACATGATCACCAAGGGCGTCGAGGTTCTGGTGATTGCGGCCATCGACGGCACCACCCTGTCGAACGCGCTGGAAAACGCCGCTGCCGCCGGTGTCCGCGTGATCGCCTATGACCGGCTGATCCGGGACAGTGGCAATGTCGATTACTATGCCACCTTCGACAACTTCCAGGTCGGCGTGCAGCAGGCGTCCAGCCTCGTGGGCGGGCTGGAAGAGCGTTTTGGCGCAGGCCCCTACAATGTCGAATTGTTCGGCGGCTCGCCCGACGATAACAACGCCTATTTCTTCTATGATGGCGCGATGAGCGTGCTGCAACCGATGATCGACGAAGGTACGGTCGACGTTGTGTCCGGTCAGATGGGCATGGACACTGTGGGCACCCTGCGGTGGGACGGTGCCGTCGCTCAGGCGCGGATGGATAACCTGTTGTCGGCGCATTACACTGATGCGCAGGTGCATGGCGTGCTGTCGCCCTATGACGGGCTGTCCATCGGCATCCTGTCGTCGCTGAAGGGCGTTGGCTATGGCTCTGGCGATCTGCCGATGCCCATCGTTTCGGGTCAGGATGCGGAAATCCAATCGGTCAAATCCATTCTGGCCGGTGAGCAGTATTCGACGATCTTCAAGGACACCCGCGAACTGGCGAAAGTCACTGTGGGCATGGTGGATGCCGTGCTGGCCGGGACCGAGCCCGAGATCAACGACAATGAAACCTACGACAACGGCGTTAAGGTGGTTCCGTCCTACCTGCTGGAACCCGTTGCCGTGGACGCGTCCAACTGGGAAGAGATCCTGATCGGGTCCGGCTACTACACCACCGATCAGATCAACTGATCTTGCCTGCATCCGCGCCTGCCTGCTGTCACAGCGGGCAGGCGCGGTCTTTTCCCCCGCAGCGGACCGGGCTTGCGTTCAACGGCAAGGATCGCTGCGGGCCAAAGTTTCCCAGCATTCTCAACCCGGAAAGTCTGTGTGGCTTTCCCCCTGAGACGGCTTTACGCGCGAGGCCACAATGACGGCGCTTCTTGAAATGCGCGCCATCACCAAGGAGTTTCCTGGTGTCAAGGCGCTGGACCGTGTGACGCTTGAGGTCAAGGCAGGCGAGATCCACGCGGTTTGCGGCGAAAACGGCGCGGGCAAATCCACGCTTATGAAGGTGCTGTCCGGGGTCTATCCGGCGGGCAGCTACGACGGCGAGATCTACTATGAAGGCAAGCTGGCCGAATTCCGCAACATCCGCGATTCCGAGGATCGCGGGATCATCATCATCCATCAGGAACTGGCGCTGGTCCCACAGCTTTCGATTGCCGAGAACATCTTTCTGGGCAATGAGGCCGCGAAGGGCGGGGTGATCGACTGGCATGAGACCAGCCACCGCACCGAGGCGCTGCTGAGAAAGGTCGGCCTGCGCGAAAGCCCGGCCACGCTGGTGGACAATATCGGCGTGGGCAAGCAGCAGTTGGTAGAGATCGCCAAGGCCCTGTCGAAGAATGTGAAGCTTCTGATCCTGGATGAGCCGACTGCGGCGCTTCAGGAGAACGACTCGCGCAAGTTGCTGGACCTGATGCTGGAACTGAAGGCACAGGGCGTCACCTGCATCATAATCACCCATAAGCTGAGCGAAGTGCGCTATGTCGCTGATACGGTGACGGTGATCCGCGACGGCATGTCGGTCTCTACCAAGGATGCCAAGGCCGGGCTGTCGGAAAACGACATCGTGCGCGACATGGTGGGGCGTGACATGTCCGACCGCTACCCCCCCCGCGCGCGCGCTACGCGGGAAAGATGCTGATGGAGGTCGAGGGCTGGAACGTCTGGCACCCCGAACACGGCGACCGGCAGGTGATCCGCGACATCTCGATGAATGTGCGCGCGGGCGAAGTGGTGGGTATCGCGGGCCTCATGGGGTCCGGGCGCACCGAACTGGCCATGTCGATCTTCGGAAAGTCCTACGGGCGGCGCATTTCGGGCACGGTAAAGCTGCGCGGCAAGCCGGTGGATGTGTCGAAGGTGGACCGCGCCATCGCCGCAGGCCTGGCCTATGTGACCGAGGACCGCAAGACGCTGGGCCTGGTGCTGGATGAAACCATCCGGTTCAACACCACGCTGGCCAATCTGGACAGCGTGTCGGAACGCGGGGTACTGGATTTCAACGCCGAAACCACCGTCGCCGAGAAATACCGCAAAGCGCTGAGCACGCGCACCCCTTCGGTGTTTCAGATCGTCGGAAACCTGTCGGGCGGCAACCAGCAAAAGGTGGTGCTGGCCAAATGGCTGCACACCGCGCCCGAGGTGCTGATCCTCGATGAACCGACCCGCGGCATCGACGTGGGCGCGAAATATGAAATCTATGCGATCATCAATGACCTGTCGGCGCAGGGCAAAGGGGTCATCATGATCTCGTCCGAGATGCCGGAACTTCTGGGCATGTGTGACCGCATCTATGTGATGAATGAGGGCGCTTTCGTGGGCGAACTGCCCGCCGCCGAAGCCAGCCAGGAGCGGATCATGTCGCTCATCGTCAGTGAATAGGGAAACAGCGCAATGACGGCACAAACCAAAGGGATCAAGGAATATCTGGCGGCGCATATGCGCGACTTCGGGCTTCTGTTCGCGCTGATCGCCATCATGGTGTTCTTTGAAATCGTGACCGGCGGCACGTTGATGCGCCCGGTCAACATCACCAACCTGTTCTTGCAAAACAGCTATATCATCATCATGGCGCTGGGGATGCTGATCGTCATCGTATCGGGCAATATCGACCTGTCGGTCGGCTCGGTCATGGGGTTCATCGGGGCGCTTGCGGCGGTGCTGATCGTCAATTTCGATGTCCACATGGCGCTTGCCATGGCAATCTGCCTGATTACCGGCGGTCTGATCGGCGCGGCGCAGGGTTATTTCGTGGCGATGTGGAAGATTCCTTCGTTCATCGTGACGCTGGCGGGGATGCTGGTGTTTCGCGGGTTGTCGCTGTGGCTGCTGGAGGGGCAGTCGGTCGGGCCGTTCCCGCGCGAATTCCAGCTGCTGTCCACGGGCTTTGTCATGGATATCTTTCCCGCCTTCATGGGCGAATATCTGGCGGGCGTGTTCGGCACCCGCAACTTCAACGTGCTGTCCTTCACGCTGGGCGTGGTCGCCGCCGTTGCCGTCATTGCCATGGGGCTGAAGAAACGCAACCGCACCGCGCAATACGGCACCGAGGATGAGCCGGTCGGACTGTTCTGGGTGCGCAACTGCATCATTGCCGCCGGCATCGTGCTGCTGATGTTCAAGCTTTCCACCTTCCGCGGCCTGCCCAATGTGGTGGTTACCATGGGTGTGCTGATCGCGATTTATGCCTTTGTCACCGAACGCACCGTGATCGGGCGGCGCATCTATGCGCTTGGCGGGAACGAGAAAGCGGCGAAACTGTCGGGCATCAAGACCGAACGGCTGACCTTCCTGGCCTTCGTCAACATGGGCGTTCTGGCCGCACTGGCCGGGTTGATCTTTGCCGCACGGCTGAATACGGCAACGCCGAAGGCCGGTTTCGCGCTGGAACTCGATGTCATCGCGGCGGTCTTCATCGGCGGCGCGTCGATGTCAGGCGGCGTGGGCAAGATCATCGGCGCGGTCGTCGGTGCCTTCATCATGGGCGTCATGAACAACGGCATGTCGATCATGGGCATCGGCATCGACTATCAACAGGTCATCAAGGGGCTGGTGCTGCTGGCTGCCGTGTTCTTCGATGTCTACAACAAGAACAAACAGGCCTGAAACCTGTAGGTAAAGGAAACTTCCATGGCGTTCAAACCGGCACAATGGCCGCGCAAGCTGCGGTCGCAGGAATGGTACGGGGGCAGTTCACGCGATGTGATCTATCACCGCAGCTGGCTGAAAAATCAGGGGTATCCTGATGATCTGTTCGACGGGCGGCCGATCATCGGCGTGTTGAACACCTTTTCGGAGCTGTCGCCCTGCAACGGCATCCACATGAAGGATCTGGCCGAAAAGATCAAAGCGGGCATCTGGGAGGCCGGGGGCTTCCCGGTCGAAGTGCCGGTTTTCTCGGCGTCGGAAAACACCTTCCGCCCGTCCGCGATGATGTTTCGCAACCTGGCCGCCCTGTCGATCGAGGAGACCATTCGCGGTCAGCCGATGGATGGCGCCGTGCTGATGGTGGGCTGCGACAAGACCACGCCGTCGCTGATGATGGCGGCTGCATCTTGCGACATCCCGTCGATCGTCGTGACCGGCGGGCCGATGCTGAACGGCTATTATCGCAACGAACGCGTCGGTTCAGGCACCCATCTTTGGAAATTCTCCGAGGCCGTGAAGGCTGGCGAGATGACGCAGGAGGAATTCCTGGAGGCCGAGGTTTCCATGTCCCGGTCCACGGGGACCTGCAACACCATGGGCACGGCATCAACCATGGCGTCGATGGCCGAAGCCCTTGGCATGGCGCTGTCGGGCAATGCGGCGATCCCCGCCGTGGACAGCCGCCGCCGGGTGATCGCGCAGCATTCGGGCCGCCGCATCGTGCAGATGGTGAAGGACGACATGAAGCCGTCCGACATCCTGACCCGCGACGCCTTCATGAACGCGATCCGCACCAATGCGGCCATCGGCGGGTCGACCAATGCGGTGATCCACCTGCTCGCGCTGGCGGGTCGCGTGGGGATCGATCTGACGCTGGCCGATTGGGACCGCTGGGGCCGAGACGTGCCGACTATCGTGAACCTGATGCCGTCGGGTAAATACCTGATGGAGGAATTCTTTTACGCCGGTGGCCTGCCGGTCGTGCTGAAGCGGCTGGGCGAAGCCGGGATGCTGGTGAATGACGCGCTGACAGTATCGGGCAAGACCCTCTGGGATGAGGTCAAGAGCGCCGTCAACTACAACGAGGACGTTATCTTGCCCGCCGACCGTGCGCTGACCCAATCGGGTGGTATCGTGGTGGTGACCGGCAATCTTGCGCCCAAGGGTGCGGTGCTGAAGCCTTCCGCCGCCAACCCCGCGCTGTTGCAGCATCGGGGCCGCGCCGTGGTGTTCGAGGATATCGCAGATTACAAGGCGCGGATCGAAGACCCGGATCTGGATATTGACGAAACCTGTGTGATGGTCCTGAAGAACTGCGGGCCAAAAGGCTATCCTGGCATGGCCGAGGTCGGCAACATGGGGCTGCCGCCCAAGATATTGCGCAAGGGTGTGACCGATATGGTCCGTATCTCTGATGCGCGCATGTCGGGAACGGCCTACGGCACCGTGGTGCTGCATACCTCGCCCGAGGCTGCTGCAGGCGGGCCTCTGGCCGTCGTGCAGAATGGCGACATGATCGAACTGGATGTGGCGAACCGCCGCCTGCATCTGGACGTATCCGATGCTGAACTCGCTGCCCGGCTGGCCGCATGGACCGCGCCCACGGGACAGCCTGAAAGCGGCTATGCCTGGCTGCACCAGACCCATGTGCAGGGCGCAGATACTGGCGCGGACCTCGATTTTCTGATCGGATGCCGTGGAAATGCCGTTGGAAAGGAAAGCCATTGATTGACATAGCCCTGATGGGGATCGGCAAGATCGCGCTGGACCAGCATGTCCCCGCGATTGCCGCTTCGCCCGACTTCACACTTGCCGCCACCGTCTCGCGTCATGGCAGCGTGCCCGGCGCGCCCGGCTTCACCGATATCGACAGCCTGCTGGCGGCGCATGACGGGATCCGCGTCCTCTCGCTGTGCCTGCCGCCGGTTCCGCGCTTCGATGCTGCCGCGCGTGCCATCCGGGCCGGTCGCCATGTGATGCTGGAGAAACCGCCTGGTGCCACGCTGGCCGAATGCCACGCGCTGCGCCGTCTGGCCGAGGCGCATCGCGTCTGCCTTTTTGCCACCTGGCACTCGCGCGAGGCCGACAAGGTCGCTGCCGCCAAGACATGGCTGGCCGACAAGCGCCTGCGGTCGTTGCGCGTGACCTGGAAGGAAGACGTCCGCCGCTGGCATCCCGGGCAGGACTGGATCTGGGAACCCGGCGGCATGGGCGTCTTCGATCCCGGCATCAACGCGCTGTCGATCGTGACCGAGATCTTGGCGCATGACATTCACCTGACCTCGGCTACGCTGGACGTGCCGGAAAACCGCCAGACTCCGATCGGTGCGGAACTGGCCTTTTACCACCCCGAAGGCGCCGAGGTCTCGGCCGTTTTTGAGTGGCGTCAAGAGGGCGATCAGACATGGGAGATCGTCGCCGAAACCGACGCGGGCACCTTGAAACTGTCCGACGGCGGGGCGCGGCTGACCGTGGATGGCGCTGCCGCCCCGGCGCTTGACGATGACAACCCGCTGTCGGGCGAATACCCTCGGCTATACGCCAAAATGGCCCGACTGCTGGCGCGCGGTGGCATCGACATGGATCTGCGCCCCATGGTGCATGTGTCGGATGCACTGGCGCTTGGCCATCGCCGACGCGTCGCCCCGTTTGTTGAATAACCGAAAGAATTTGCCATGAAACAGCCCCTAACCGGCATCCTGCCCGTCGCCCCCACCCCATTTTTCGACAATGGCGCCATTGATCCCGAAGGCATGAAGCGTGTGCTGGATTGCATGATCGACCAGGGCGTCGATGCCATCTGCATCCTGGCCAATTACTCAGAACAGTTCCTGCTGTCGGATGAGGAACGCGCGATCCTGACCCGCGTCAGTCTGGAGCATGTGGCGGGCCGCGTGCCGGTGATCGTGACGATTTCGCATTTCGCCAATGACATCACCGTGCGCCGCGCCGTTGAGGCGCAGGCACAGGGGGCTGCCATGGTGATGATGATGCCGCCCTATCACGGCGTCGGCCTCGTGCCGCCGGAACATGCGGTGTTTGGCCAGTTCAAGGCAGTATCGGACGCGATCTCTATCCCCATCATGGTGCAGGACGCGCCGCTGTCAGGCGTGCCGCTTGGCGTGCCGCTGTTGGTGCGCATGGCGCAAGAGATTGAAAATGTGTCCTATTTCAAGATCGAGGTGCCCTTCGCCGCAGACAAGCTTGCCGCGTTGATCGAAGCCGGTGGCAAGGACATCATCGGCCCGTTCGACGGTGAAGAGGCCGTGACCCTGCTGGCCGATCTGGATGCAGGCTGCACCGGCACCATGACTTCGGCCTTGCAACCCGAAAAGATCGCGCCCATCGTCCGCGATTATCGGGCTGGCAATATCGACGCCGCACTGGACCAGTGGCGGCTGTGCCTGCCGCTGATCAACCACGAAAACCGCCAGTGTGGTCTGCGCGCCGCCAAGGTGGTGATGAAGGAAGGCGGCGTGATCGGCTCGGACCACGTACGCGCGCCGCTGCAACCGCTCAGCCCGCGCACCCGCGACCGGCTTTTGCAGCTGTCGCGCGAACTTGACGTTATCGCCCTGCGCTGGGGCAAATAAGACAGAGGATACCCCATGACTTTCACCCCCCACGGCAAACACCTGATCGCAGGCAACTGGATCGGCACAGAAAATACGTTCACTTCTGAGCCCGCGCATGGGTCGGCACACAGCTTTTCGGCGGGCACGCCCGAATTGGTGGATCAGGCCGTCAAGGCGGCCGAAGATGCGTTCTGGACCTATGGCTACGCCAGCCGCGCGGACCGCGCGGGCTTTCTGAATGCCATCGCCGATGAGATTGAAGCGCGCGCGGAAGCGATCACCGAAATCGGCACCCAGGAAACCGGCCTCCCCGAAGGACGGCTGAACGGCGAACGCGGGCGTACCACCGGACAACTTCGGCTGTTCGCCGAGCACATCCTGAAGGGTGATTATCTGGATCGCCGCCATGACCCCGCCCTGCCCGACCGGCAGCCCCTGCCCCGCCCTGATCTGCGGATGATGCAGCGGCCCATCGGCCCGGTCGCGGTCTTTGGCGCGTCGAATTTCCCCCTGGCGTTTTCGACCGCTGGCGGTGACACGGCGGCAGCGCTGGCGGCGGGTTGCCCTGTGGTGGTAAAGGGCCACGGTGCGCATCCCGGCACGGCTGAGATCGTTGCCGAAGCGATCCATGCGGCAATTGCAAAATGCGGCCTGCCCGCCGGTGTCTTCTCGCTTATCCAGGGCGGCAACCGCGCCGTGGGTCAGGCGCTGGTGCAGCACCCGCTGATCCGCGCCGTGGGCTTCACCGGATCACTCGGTGGGGGCCGGGCGCTGTTCGACCTGTGCGCGCAGCGTCCTGAACCCATCCCGTTCTATGGGGAACTGGGGTCGGTCAACCCGATGTTCATGCTGCCGTCCGCAATCGCGGCGCGGGGTGCTGAACTGGGCAAGGGCTGGGCCGGGTCGCTGGCCATGGGCGCGGGGCAATTCTGCACCAACCCCGGCATTGCGGTGGTCCTGGAAGGCGCGGAAGCGGACGCGTTTGTCGAAGCCACCCGCGCCGCGCTCAGCGAAGCCGGCGGACAGGTGATGCTGACCGACGGGATCGCCAAGGCGTATACTTCAGGCGCAAAAGCCATGGCGGGGCAGCCCGGCGTGCAGGATCTTCTGACCTCGACGTGCGACCAACGTGAGGCGAAACCGTTCCTGTTCAAGGTGTCGGCCGCCGACTGGACCGGCAACCATACGCTTGCCGAAGAAGTCTTCGGCCCGTTGGGCCTTGTCGTCGTCGCACGAGATGCCGAGGAGATGACTCGTGTGGCGCACAGCCTGTCGGGTCAGCTGACCGCGACGCTGCATATGGATGATGCTGACGCCGATCTGGCACGCCGCCTGCTGCCGGTGCTGGAACGCAAGGCTGGCCGGGTGCTGGCCAATGGCTTCCCCACGGGGGTCGAGGTTTGCGACGCCATGGTCCACGGGGGCCCCTACCCGGCATCGACCAACTTTGGTGCGACATCGGTGGGCACCCTGTCGATCCGCCGCTTCCTGCGGCCGGTCTGCTACCAGAACCTGCCGCAAAGCGTGCTGCCCGACGATCTGGGCTGAACGACGGCCTGGGCTGAACGGCGGCGCCAACAAGTGAATTGAAAAAGCCCCGGCGTCCCATGATGCCGGGGCTTTTTGCTGCCGGTCATTCTGACCGCTTTTGCTGGCAGCCTCAGCGCGCCAGAACCGTGCGGAGCACACGGTCAAGGTCAGCCTTGGGTGCTTCGGTCAACTCGGTCGCGCGCCAGCAGACGTGGTGATCTGGCCGCACCAGCAAGCACCCACTGTCCCGGATTTCTGACAACCGCGCCCATTCGCCGCTGAGATCCACATAGGTCTGGCGCGGGCCGATGACATGGACCGCCAGTTCTATGCCCAGATCCGCCGCGACTGCTGCGGCAGCCTCTGCCCAGGCCTCGCCACCCAGCCCGGTCAGCACGGTGAAACGGCCATGCCCGCACAAATCCAGCGTCGAGGTATCTTCCCCGCTGTCGCGATGGTTCAGCCATGCATGCGGCAGCCGTGCGCCGGGCCATGTCGTGGGCTGATAATGCAGGTCGGCATCCAGCTGGAAGGCCGGTTCGATCTGCCCGTCGCTGACCACCGCACCCGAAGTATAGCGCTGGTTCATCTCGGTCCCGTGGGCGTCGAATTCATACTTCTTGAACGCAATCGCCTTGCGGATCGCCTCACGCTGCGCTTCAGCTTCGGGCGTGCCTGACGACCGCGCCTCCAGGTTGCGTTGCATCTGGGCGGGGCTGACGCCTTCGGCCATGCCAAGCGCGGCAAAGATCGGCCCGGTCTCGCCGATGGACTGGTTGGCGCGGGTGACGATCTGTTTCGCAATCGGCGCGCGTTCCACATCATAGCTGTCCAGCAGCGCGGTCCCCGCCTGCCCTTTCAGCACCAGCGCCAGCTTCCACGCCAGGTTGAACGCATCCTGGATCGAGGTGTTGGACCCCAATCCGTTCGACGGCGGATGCCGGTGGATCGCGTCCCCCATGCAGAACACGCGGCCCTCGGCGGTGCGCGTGGCGTAATAATTGTTCACGGTCCAGACATTGGCGGACAGCAGCTCGATCTCCAGTTCCGGGTCGCCGATCAACTGACGGGCGACGTCGGTGGCGAACTCGGGCGTTACCTCGGGCTCTGGCCCGTTGATGTCATAGCCCCAGACGATCAGCCATTCGTTCCACGGCCGCACCATCCGCACCAGCCCCATGCCGATGCCGCCCACATCAGCACCGGGCTGCATCACCCAATAAAGGACGCTGGGCCGGTGCGCGACGTATTTGGACAGGTCCGCGCGGAACAAGATGTTCATCGACCCGCCCACGCCCATCTTGCCCTCGAACGGCAGGCCAGCATGTTCCGCCACCAGGGACTTGCCGCCATCCGCGCCGATCAGGTATTTCGAGCGCACGGTAAATTCCTGCCCGGTCAGCCGGTCAAGACAGGTCGTGGTGACGCCTTCGGCATCTTGTTCATGGCTCAGGTATTCGGTGGACATCCGCGCCTGGGTGCCGCGCATGCAGGCGGTCTTGAACAGAAGCGGCTCCATCATGGTTTGCGGAAGGTCGTTCATCTGCGTGGGCGAAGACATGAGATGTTCGGCCCGCGACAGTGGATGATTTCCCCAGGCTTTCATCCGGCCGATTTCCTCGCCCGCAAGGCTTTCGCAAAAGATGTTCTCGCCCATCAGATCCTGATGGGTCGCGAACATATAGGCCTCATCCTCGATCCCGCGGCCCAGATCGCGCAACACCTCCATGGTGCGTTGGTTGGTAATATGCGCGCGCGGTGTATTGGCGAGCCAGCGATAGCGGTTGATCGCCATGTTCTCAATGCCGTAGCTGGACAACAGGGCCGCCGTGGCAGCGCCAGCGGGGCCTGTGCCGATGATCAGCACGTCGGTGGTAATTTCAGCCATAGTGGTTCCTCCCAGATCGCAGGCTTTGGCGCAGTTTCACGACAATCCGGGCGCGCCGGACCTGAAACTGCATGAACTCAGTCGCTTGCAGCGCGCAGATGTGTCGGCGCACCCCCTCCGGTGCCCGTCTTAACAAAATCTAGCGCGGATACACGGAAATATTGATCGGATGATGTATGTATTATATCACCTAACGTTATGAAAATAGACAGCGAACATCTGGAGATTCTGTCGGTCATTGTCGAAAAGGGCGGGCTGACCGAAGGGGCCGAGGCGCTTGGCAAGTCCCAGCCCTCGGTCTCGCGCAGCATGGCGCTGCTGGAAGACCGGGTCGGCATGCCGCTGTTCGAACCGGGGCGTCGCCCGCTGCGGCCGACCGAACTGGGTGCCCGGCTGGCCCGGCTGGGCGCGCGCAGCCGCGCCGCCAATCAAGAGGCAAGCTTGCTGGTGCGTCGCTTCCGGCAGGGGCTGGCGGGGCGGCTGCGGCTGGGGGCTTCGCCCATCTTCATGGACGGCGTGGTGGCAAGCATCGTGGCCGAGTTCCAGTCGCGCAACGCTGATGTGCAGATCGACCAGTCCTATGGCTATCTGGAGACGTTGGAAACCGGGCTGCGCAATGGCGGGCTGGATGTGGCGATCTTGCCGCTGCATTCCAGCCAGGTGCCGCCTGACATGACCTTTGCGCCGCTTTTGTCGGGCAACAATGTCATCACCTGCCGCGCCGGGCATCCGCTGACGCGCAAACGCGGCATCACGCTGGCCGATATTGCGCCCTATGCCTGGATCGCGCCGCCGCCCGACAGTCCCCTGTATCATGACCTTCTGCGCGCGCTGAAATCCATCGGCCAGGAGGATTTCCGCGTCAATTTCTCGGGCGGGACGCTGGCTTCGATCCAGTCGGTGCTTGCGGGGTCGGATGCGCTGACCGTGCTGCCCTATTCGGTGGTGTTCATGTCGCGCCGCACCGTTCCGCTGGAGGCGCTGCCGCTGCGCATCGATCATCCCGACCGGCAGTTGGGTGTGCTGGTGGTGACGGACCGGCAGGGGCCGCACGCCGCAGCGCAGTTCACCACCTTCTTGCAGGCGCAGTTCCAGCAATTGCAGGCGCGTATGGATCATGAAAAGCAGGTCACCCAAAGGCGGCGGTAGCGCGGCGTGCAAGGGTCACATGGCGCCGCCGACGCCGCATCATTTCAGTGCGATGTAGCTGGCAGGGTCCAGCGCGCTGATGCGCACTGCCACATGCAGCCCGGTCGCCGCATGCAGGCATGCGCGCAGGTCCATCCCCGCCTGGCGCAGCATGTCGGGCGTGCGCCCGTCCTTCGGCATCAGCTGCATTTCCACATTGATCGGTGGCTGATCCGGCAGGCCCATCACCGGCATCACGGCGATCTGACAGGCCCCGGGACCCACCGACAGCGTGCGGCACAGCAGGTCGCGCAGCTCGGGCAGCAGGGCGCTGACGCCCTGTTCCACCTGCCCGTACTGCGTCTGGTCGATGAAGAGTTTGACATTGGGCATGGTGGCCTCAGTTTCGGACCAGGGTGAAATCGAAGGGCGAACGCCAGAGTGTCTCGCTGCCCTCTGCCCGCTCATAGGGCGCGACCAGCGTGTCTTTCACGCCGAACACTGCATCCGAGGTCAGGTAATCGTCGCCGCCCACAAAGGTATGCGTCACCAGCTTTTCAAACCCCGGCGCGGTAACAAGGTAGTGCATATGCGCCGGACGGTAGGGGTGGCGGCCCAGATGACCCAACATCTGCCCCACCGGCCCGTCATCGGGGATCGGATAGCTGACCGGCTTGATCCCCCGGAAGGCATAATGCCCGTCAGCCCCGGTGATGAAGCGCCCCCGGTTGTTCCATTTCGGTTGGATGCCGGGTTGCTGCACATCGTAATAGCCATCGGCATTGTCGGACCACACATCCACCGTCGCGCCTTCGACGGGGTTGCCGTCGAGGTCCAGCACCCGCCCCTCGAACAGGCAGGGGTCGCCCTTGCCATCCAGCGAGATATTGTCGCCCATCGCGCGGATCGGCGCATCTGCCACATGAAACGGGCCGAATACCGTGTTTTCCGTCGCGCCTGCGGGCCTGCGGTTGTTGATCGCATCGACGAGCATCGACACGCCCAGCGTGTCCGACAGCAAGATGAACTCTTGCCGCTCACCCGAGCAGATCTGCCCGGTTCTTGTCAGAAAGCCAATGCCGTATTCCCATTCCTCCTGCGTCAGGCCGACATCCTTGATGAAGGCGTGCAGGTGGCGCACCAGGCTGGACATGACCACAGCCAGCCGCGCATCGGTCTCGGCGCCCATGCGTTCGTTCACGGTCTCGGCGGATTGGTCTTCGGAAAAATAGCTCATGGTCGTTCCTCCTCGAACGTTCAGAACAGGTCTTGCGGGCAGAGTAGCCCTGCGGGAAGGCGAAGGTGATGTGATGCCTGCGCATCAATATTGCGTTGCGGTATAATCATGACGCGGTCTTGCGGGGTATGGCCGTCAATCCGGACCCGGCGGCGATCAGGTCGGCCGCTTTCTCGCCGATCATCACGGCAGGGGCATGGGTGTTGCCGCTGACAATGCGCGGCATCACCGAACAATCCGCGATGCGCAGGCCAGACAGGCCGTGCACCCGCAGCTCTGCGTCGGTGACGGCCAGCGCGTCATCGCCCATCCGCGCGGTGCCGACGGGGTGGAAGATCGTGGTGCCGATATCGGCGGCCAGCGCCGCCAGCGTCGCGTCATCGGCATCCGGAGCACCCGCGCCCGGTTTCACCTCTACCGGGCTGAATTGCGCCAGATGGGGCTGTGCCATCAGGCGGCGGGCATGGCGGATGCTGTCGGCGGCGACCTTACGGTCGGCATCGGTGGCCAGATAGGCAGGCTGGATGGCTGGTGCGGCGGCGGGATCAGGGCTGGTCGCATGGCTTGCCCCGCGCGTGCTGGGGCGCAGGTTGCAAACCGAGACGGTAAGCGCGGGTGTGCGGTGCAGCGGCTGGCCGAAAGCATCCAGCGACAGTGGCTGCACATGATATTCGATATTCGCCCGGTCCTGCCCGGGGTCAGAGCGGGTGAATATCCCCAGCTGGCTGGGCGCCATCGCCATCGGCCCGGATTGCGTCAGCGCATATTGCAGCGCGATCCCGGCCTTGCCCCACAGGCTGCGCGCCCGGTCGTTCAGCGTGCGCGCGCCGGAAATTGAAAAGATCATGCGCAACTGCAGATGGTCTTGCAGGTTCTCGCCCACGCCGGAGAGTGCGTGCACCATCGGCAGACCCAGCCTGCGCACCACGTCTGGCCGCCCGATCCCCGACAGCTCCAGGATCTGCGGCGTGCCGATCGCGCCGGCGCACAGCACGACCTCTTGCCCCGCGCGGACATGGTAATGCCCGCTGCGGTCGCGGAAAACCGCGCCGGTGACGCGCCGCCCTTCCAGCGTCAGGCGTACCACCTGCGCGCCAGTGACGATGCGCAGGTTCGGGCGCGCGCGCGCGGGGTCCAGAAACGCCTTGCGCGCGTTCCAGCGCAGGCCACGCCGCTGGTTGACCGGGAAATAGCCCACCCCCTCATTGTCGCCCGCGTTGAAATCGGCGCTGACGGGAATGCCCATCTGCTGCGCTGCCGTGGCGACCTCATCAAGGATGGGCCAGCGCAGGCGCTGCTGCTCTACCCGCAACTCACCTTCCGTGGCATGATGCGCATCGGCGGCGCCGAAATGCCGCTCGGACCGGCGGAACAGCGGCAGCACATCTTCCCAGCCCCAGCCGGGATTGCCCAGGTCGCGCCAATGGTCATAATCGGCGGCCTGTCCCCGCATGTAGATCATGCCGTTGATCGAGGAACTTCCCCCCAGCACCTTGCCGCGCGGGTAAAGCAAGCTGCGCCCGTTCAGCCCCGGCACCGGCTGCGTGCGAAAGCACCAGTCCAGCCGGGGGTTGCCGATGGCGAAAAGATACCCCACCGGGATGTGGACCCAAGGGTGGTTGTCGCTGCCCCCTGCCTCGATCAACAGCACACGGCGGCGTGCGTCGGCAGACAGGCGGTTGGCCAGCACGCATCCGGCCGAACCCGCCCCCACGATCACCACATCGAACTGGCCGAAATCGGCGGGGGCGTCAGCGGAAGACATCGCGGTAATCGGCATCCATGGGCGTCAGGCTGGCCGCGCCATCGGCGGTTTCGCGCAGGCGATGCCAGCGTCGGTCCAGGTAGATCAGCGATTCCAGTTCGGGCGCACCGGGCGGTGTGCCGCAATCCCCGTCCAGCAATTCGGCGGTGACGACCGATGCGCCTGGTACGGCCAGCGTGCCGGTGTTGCGCGCGCGAAACCATGTCGCGACGTTGGTATAGCGCGGCTCGCCGGTCGGTAGCCTTGCCCAGGGCACGGCACCGCCAAAGCGGTCGGCCCCCGGCGTCGCGCCCAACAGCGCAAGATCCAGATCACCATAGCGCATCAGGTGGATGACCATGGTTTCCGCCGCCAGCACTGCCGCCGCCGCGCCCGACCGCGCCGAGAGCGAGAAAGCAACCGTCGGCGGATCAGCGCTGACCGAGATCAGCGACGAGACCGTCATCGCCACCGGGTTGTCGCCGGGGTCTGCCGTGATGACCGCCACCCCGGCAGGATGGCAGCGAAACGCATCGCGGAACGCCTGCGACAGCGCGGGCAGAGTGTCGGATTGCGCAGTCATGAGGATATCTCCTTTCCACGGTGCCCGCTGGCCGGAACGTCGCGCGCGCCCCGGCCAGCGGGTAGTGGCCTACTTCTTGTCGATCAGGTCGTAAAACTGCCAAGTCCGGTCGGACCACTGGCCGCCAAGGTCGCGCCCCGCCGAGGTGACGATGGAGGGCGCGATGGTGAAGTGGTTCGCAGCGACCATCATGTCACGGAAGGTGCGTTGAATCACGCCCGATCTCAGGCCCGCCCCGCCCGAGGCACGATAGGCAAAATTGCACACATCAACACCGGCTTCGTGGATCTGTGACTTTGCCAGATGCACCATGCTGATCTGCTGCGTGGACATCTGGCGGCCGGCCTCTGCCGTCGCTTCGATGTCGCCCCACACTTCCATGACCAGCGCGCGTGCCGCCCGGTAGCTGGCTTCGGCGCGGCCATAGTCATGCCAGAACTTCTCGCTTTCGCCCAGCATGCCCGCACGGCCGGATTTCGACCGCGCGAAGCCCGCGATCTCATCCAGCATCCGCCGCCCCGTACCCATGGCCCACCCGGTGTGCCCTACTGCGGCCAGCCCGACGATGCCGAGGCTGAACAATTCGGTCAGGCGCTGCGGCGGCGCGCTCAGGATCGGGAACACCATGTCTTCGGCGATGAACACATCCTCGGCGGCGTAGTCGATGGACCCGGTGCCCTTCAGGCCCAGCACATCCCAGTTGCCCAGTTGCTTATGTTCCTCGACCGGCGCATGGGCGCACATGACGATGACATTGCCCGCGTCATCCTTGGCGGGCTTGCCCGTGCCGTCATCCAAGAAGCAGGCGGAATGCGACCATGTTGCATGGGAAAAGCCCGAGCCATAGCTCCATTTCCCGGTCAGCCGGTAACCGCCGTCGACCTTCTTGAGCATGCCCAGCGGTGCGCCCTGCCCGGAAAAGCGGTTTTCGGTGCCCTGCGCAAACAGGCGTTCCACGGCGCTGTCGGGCAGGAAGGCTGCCGACATCGCGCCGATGCAGCAGTGCACCATCGACACCCAGCCGGCCGACCCCGACCACCAGGTGATGGCTTCCAGCACCTGCAACACTTCAGTCGGGCGCATTTGCGCGCCGCCCAGTTCCTCGGTCGCCATCAAGTGCGAGGCACGCAGCGGGCGCAGCAACTCGAAGCTTTCTGGCGTCAGCTCGCCCGCAGCATCATCGGCAGGCGCGTTGGCTTCCAGTTTCGGGCCGATCTCGGCCACCTGGTCCAGCAGGGCGCGATAATCGACGGTATTGCCCCAGTAGCTGTGTTTCATTGGCTTGTTCATGGTTGTCTCCTCCTTTGGATGAATTTCAGGCGGCGAGGAAATCGCCGATCCTGCGCAGGGTTTCAGGCTTTTCCTGCAAGACCAGATGGCCCGCATCGGGCACGGTGATCAGTGTGGCGGCTGGCAGCGCCGCGACCCACAGCGGCGCCTGACTGGCGGGCAGCATCCGGTCGGCCTCGCCCCAGACCACCAGCGCGGGGTTGGTGATGCGTGCCAGCATGCGGCGCAGATTGGGGTGGCCCATGCCGAACGGGTGGCACAAACGGCCTACGGCCTCGCCCTCGCGCGCGCGGTCTGCGCCGAACGCCTCCGCGAAGGCCGCGTCGGATCCGTCGGGGAAATAGGGCAGCGCGACCGCCGGATCATGCGCAAGGTAGCCGGGAAAATCCTGCGGTGCGATCTGGTCCA
Source organism: Roseicitreum antarcticum (assembly GCF_014681765.1). Taxonomy (GTDB): domain Bacteria; phylum Pseudomonadota; class Alphaproteobacteria; order Rhodobacterales; family Rhodobacteraceae; genus Roseicitreum; species Roseicitreum antarcticum. The sequence goes on along the minus strand of NZ_CP061502.1, from coordinate 331,478 downwards.
GGGGCGTGCCGGGATGGGCCGGATCGTTCAGCCCGGCAGGGGCGACAAGCACCACGCGGTCGAAACGGTCGCGCGCTACCGCAGCCAGTTCGCTCGCCATCCAGCCGCCCATGGAAAAGCCCATCAGATGCGGCAACTCTGGCAGGTCCAGCACGTCCAGAAGGTTGAGGTAATGCACCAACAGATCCGCCATGCCTGTGATATGTGGCGCAGGACCGGAGAATCCCATGCCGGGGTGGCTGGGCAAGAACACGCGGAAACGATCGGCCAGGCCTTCGGCAAAATCGAAACCTTCCAGCGTGGCGGCACCATGCAAGAAGATCAGCGGCTTGCCGCTGCCGATGGCCTTGACGACGGTTTTGACCCCGCCGATGTCGTATTCAAGGGTCTCGAAGGTCGTTGTCATCTGTGGTCTCCTTACGCGCGGCTGGATGGAAGAACGGGCGGCCCTATGCGGAATCCGCCTTAAATCAGTTGGGTGTCGCGGATGCCTCAGGCATCGGACATATCCGGCTGGATCAGCACCTTGCATTGTGTGGTACGGCTGCGCAGCCCCTCGAACATCTGCGGTACGGGCGACAGGCCGATACGGTCGGTGATGATCTGCTGCGGGGCAAAGCGGCCCTCGGCCAACGCATCCAGCGCGGGGCCGAATTCGTGGCCCTGGTGGAAGAAGACGGCAAAGATCAGCTCGATCTCTTTCATCAGCGCGGTGAAAGGGTCCCATGCGTCGCCGCCGACGCACAGACCTACGCCGATCACCTTGCCCTGCGGGCGTACGGTCTGCACTGCGGCCTGCAGCAACCCGCGCTTGCCCACGCATTCAAACACGATGTCGGGCGGGCCGCCGGCCAGATCGGCGATGTTCTGTGCGACACGGTCGTCCGACAGCGCGAAGCCCGTGGCGCCAAGCGCCAGCGCGCGGTCGCGCTGATGGGCGTGCAGATCGGCCATCACCACCTGCGCCGCCCCCAGCCGCCGCGCCCAGAAAGCGACCAGCAGCCCGATGGGCCCCGCGCCCAGAACGGCCACGCGGGCGCCGGGCTGCATGCGGGCGCGGATCACGCAATGCAGCGCGACGGCCAACGGCTCTGCCAGGGCACCATCGGCCAGCGCGACACCTTCGGGCAACAGGTGGCACTGGCGCGCGGCGACGGTGACATATTCCGCATAGCCGCCGCCGATCAACACCAGATCGGCGCAGCGCGCCGGATCGCCCGCGCGGCAGGTGGCGCAATGCCCGCAGCCGCGCATCGGCACCACCGCCACGCCATCGCCGACCTTCAGGCCGTGCACGTCCGTACCTGTTGCCACCACCTCGCCCGCAATTTCATGGCCCAGCACGAAGCCCGGGTGAATGCCGAAGGGGCCAGGGTCTTCGGTGATGTGCAGGTCGCTGCCGCAGATTCCGCAAGCGGCGACACGCAGCACCACCTCATCCGCACCGGGCGTGGGGTCAGGCTGGGTGCCGATGCGCAGCGGGCTGCCGACCGCGTCGAAAATGGCAGCTTTCATGACTTGTCCTCCGGCTTGGCGGTATCTTGCGATGTATAGGTCAGGTTGCGGCGGATCGGGAACCAATGGACATCCCATCGCTTGGACACCGCCCCCCAGATGCCGCCGCGGGCGTAAAGGGCGACCAGCACGGTCATCACGCCCAGCACGACGAAATAGCTTGCGCCATATTCGCCGAACCAGCGGTCGGCCAGAAAGTAGATCAGCGAGCCGATCAGCACCCCTTCGATCGACGCAATGCCGCCCACCATGACGATGAAGATCGCGATGCTGGCCCACATTGGATCGAACGCCGAAGGCGGGTTGATGCGCAGCTGCGCCATCGAGTAGATCGCGCCCGCCAGCCCGCAGCCGACTGCGGCGGCGATATAGATCATGAAGCGCAGGCGGGGCACGTTCACGCCCTGACTGGCCGCCGCCACCGGATTGTCGCGCATGGCAATCAGCGCCAGCCCGTAGCGCGAGCGCAAGAACCAGTAGCTGCCGCCGATGGTTGTCAGGATCAAGATCGCGCATAGCCAGGACATGGCAACGTTGCGTTCAAACAGCGAATAGTCGCGCATCACGCCCAGCGACATGCCCGCGCCTGCGTTCAGAAACCCCATGTTCGACGCGACCAGCCGGAACACCTCGGCCACCACCCAGGTGCCAATGGCGAAATATGGCCCGTCCAGCCGGTGCAGCAGCATGTAACACGGCACGGCCAGCACAGCGGGCACCAGCAACGACAGGAAGATCGCCAGGAAGGGATTGATGCCGAAGGTCTGCGCCAGCACGAACAACGCATAGCCAGCCGCGCCCATGAAGGCCTGTTGCCCAACCGAAACCAGCCCGGCATAGCCCGCCAGCATGTTCCACATTTGCGCTACGGCGATGTAACAGCACAGTTCCAGCATCATGCGGATGGTGCCGGTTTTCGCCCACCATGCCATCGAGGCCAGCGCGATGATCGCAATCGCGAACAGCACCAGCGCCACGCGCCCGGAGCCGGTCTGACGCCGCACCAGCACCGGCGGCAGGGCCGGGGCGGTGGAGGGGGGGGAAGAGGATACAGCGCTCATGGTTTCTCAGACCTTTCCGAACAGCCCCTGCGGGCGCGTCGCCAGCACGAGCAGGAAGACAATGTGACCCGCCAGGATGCCGAAGCCCGGGTCGATGCGAAAGCCGATGGCCTGGCTGATGCCCAGCACCATCGACCCGATGAAGGCCCCCCAGACTGACCCCATGCCGCCGATGATGACGGCCTCGAAGGCGTAGATCAGCTGCGCCGCGCCATCGGCGGGTGCCACGGTGGACCGCAGCGACTGAAAGACGGCAGCGAAACCCAAGATCCCCACCGCGATCGCCGTGGCCGAGGCATAGACCGCCCGGGCGTTGATGCCAGTCATCGACGCGGCCTCGACATCGGCAGACGCGGCGCGCAACGCGCGGCCAAAGCGGGTGCGCTTCAGCATCAGGTCCAGCCCCCAGGTCAGCGCGGTGGCAAAGGCCAGCACGATCACTGGCAGAAGACCCACATAGATGCTGCCCAACTGGATCGACGCGCTTTCGATCCCGCCGCCGGGCAGGGACCGGCTGTTGGCCGACCAGATCTGCAACATCATGTTCTGCAACGCGATGGACAGCCCGAACGTCGCGATCAGCGAGGGCAGTGGGTCATCGCCCACAACCTTGTTCAGCACCGCCTTCTGCAACAGCCAGCCCATCGCAACGGCCAGCGGCACCAGCGCCACCATGACGGTGAACGGCCCCAGCCCGAATGAAGATGCCAGCGAAATGCCGATCAGCGACAGCAAGATCACCAGATCGCCATGGCTGACATTGACGATCCGCATCACGCCGAACATCAGCGCCATTCCCAGCGCATATTGCGCATACATGCCGCCCAGCAAGATCCCCTGGATCAGCGCATCAAACCATTGCATCGGAACCTCCGAAATATGCCGCGGCAATTTGCTCGCGGGTTATCTGATCGGACGCGCCGCTTAGCGTCACGCGCCCCTCCAGCATGCAAAACAGCCGGTCGGACGCCGATTGCGCCAACCCCACATCCTGTTCCACCACGATCACCGAGGTGCCTTGCCCGCGGATTTCGGGCATGGCCGCATAGATCTCGCGGATCACCTTTGGCGCAAGGCCCAGGCTGATCTCATCGCACAGCAGCACGCGCGGTTGACACAGCAGTGCGCGCCCGATGGACACCATCTGTTGCTGCCCGCCCGACAGGTTCTGTGCTTGCGTTTGCGCCTTTTCCTTCAGGATCGGGAACAGGCGGTGCAGCCGTTCCAGCGACCACCCGCCCTTGCGGCCCAGCCGGTCCGCCTGATCGACGGCGACGCGCAGGTTGTCCTCGACCGACATGCCGGTGAACAGCCTCCGCCCTTCGGGAACGATGGCCACACCCTTCTGCACCATGCGGTCGGTTAACGTGCCGCCGATGGCCTGGCCGTCCAGCCGCACCATGTCGGGCGCTACAGGCAAAAGCCCCATGATCGCGCGCAAGAACGTGGACTTGCCCGCCCCGTTCGCCCCGATCAGCGCCACGGCCTCACCTTCCGCCACGTCGATATCGACGCCGTAAAGCGCCTGAAAGTCGCCGTAACGCGCGATCAGGCCATGTGTGGACAAAACTGTCGTCATGCATCGACCCCCATGTAGACGCGCTTTACCTCGGCGTTTGCGATCACCTCTTGCGGTGGGCCTTCGGCGATCTTTTCGCCAAAGTTCAGCACCAGAAGCCGGTCGGCCACCGCCATGAGGGCATGCAGCACATGCTCGATCCAGATGATCGTCACACCCCGGTCGCGGATGCGGCGCACCAGTGCGACCAGCGCTTTCGATTCCTCTTCCGTCAGTCCGCCCGCAATCTCATCGAGGAGCAGCAGCTTTGGGTCGGATGCCAGAGCGCGGGCCAGTTCCAGCCGTTTGCGATCGAGCAGCGTCAGGCTGCCTGACGATGTATTGGCCCGGTCGGCCAGTTCGCAATCCACCAACACCTGGGCGCAAAAGGCATAGCTTTCGCTTTCAGTCCGCCCGCTGCCGAACGATGCGGCGACCAGCAGATTTTCAAACGTCGTCATGCCGATATAGGGATGCGGAATCTGATAGGTCCGCCCGATCCCCATGCGGCAGCGCCGAAACGGCGGCTCGCCGGCCAGGGTGGTGTCCCCCAGGCGGATTTCCCCGCCCGAGGGTTTGAGGTCGCCGCTGATCATGTTGAACAGGGTCGTCTTGCCTGCCCCGTTGGGGCCGAGAATGCCCAGCACTTCGCCCCGATAGGTATCGAAGCTGACATCGTGCAGCACCCGCACCGCGCCGAATCTTTTCGACACATTGCGCGCCTGCAACAACACTTCGCGGTTCATTCCGGCCCCTCCGTTTGCATCGTTTACCAGTTGATCGGGACGATCGGCTGCTCGGGTTCGAACAACTGATTGACCGAGTTGTCGACGATCTTCAGGTCATAGGGCCAATCTTCGCCCGTCACCCATTGCCCGCCAAAGATCGGCATGGTGCAGATGTTCTTGTGCGGGGTGCCGCTGAACTTCACCGGGCCGCAGACCGTCGTGATGTCGGTCGCTGCCATTGCGGCACGGTTCGCCTCACGGTCCAGCGGGTCGGCGGAACGGCGCAGGATGTCGATGGCGACTTCCAGCAACGCGTGCGAATAGCCCAACGGCTGGGTCCATTGCCGGTTCTGGTCGGTTTCCCATTGCGCGGCCAGCGCGGTGCTGTCCTGCCCGGTGATTGTCGATGTGAAGGGGAAGGCGGGTGTCCACCAGACTTCGCTCGACATGCCGTTGCCCAGTTCGCCCATTGCCTCGACGCCGCCGGGGAACAGAAGGGCTGCGGCGACAGTCACCGCGCGCGGCTTGAACCCCTGCTGATTGCACTGGGTCACGAAGGTCTTCAGGTCGTCGGGATAGGTGATGCCGCCGATGATATCGACGCCCGCTTCCTTGAACGCCGCGATCTGCGCGGAAAAGTCGTTGGTGCGCGGCTGGAAATAGCCCGGGATCGTCACCTCGTACCCGGCGGCGCGGGTCGGTACCGGCAGGCCGTAATCGTCGTTGCCCCAGGTTTCGCCGTCGATGTTCTGCGGGAACAGCATTCCCACCTTCTTGTTGGTTTCCAGCCCGTCCCACAGGCCGACGAAGGTGTTCAGCGCCTCATCCAGTCCCCAGAAGAAGTGATAGGTCCAGTCGAAATCGCCGCCACCGCGCGGCATGATCACGGCCTGCCAGGGCGCGCCGGACGAGATGCAGGGTGTCTCGTAAAGCTCTGCCTGCTCCATCACCGGCAGGATCGTGTCGGTGGTGGATGCGGGCACGATCAGATGCACCTCGTCGTTGAGGATCAGATCACCGGCCAGTTCGGCCGCCTTGTTAGGGTTCGACTGGCTGTCGCGCTCCAGGATTTCGATGTCATAGGTGTTGCCATTGGCCGATTGCAGGACACCGCCCAAGGCCTCGCGGATTTTTTGCACGGTGTAGCCGTCGGTTTCCCCGAACAGGCCGAGCGGTCCAGTGGCCGGGCTGATATAGCCGATGCGGATCGTTCCGGCGGTCTGCGCACGCAGATAGCTTGGCAGCGCCAGCGTGGACACCGCAACCCCCGCGCCCAGTCCTTGAAGCATGGACCGGCGGCTGATGCCTGACCTCAGATGTTTGTTGTAGTTTGCCATTGTCGTTTCCTCCCTTGAATAAGCCTTCCGGACTGCGTCCTCCCCGCAGGCCGGGCAGCGGTAAAATCACGTCATTCGGATCAGCGAGCCGCCGTCGATCACGATCAGCGAGCCGGTGAAATACGCCCCGGCGGGCGAGGCCAGCAGCAGCGCAATGCCTTTGATATCCTCCACATCGCCGATCCTCCCGATCAACGATTGCGCCTCAAACGCGGCGCGGTCTTCCTTGTTGCGCAGTCGCCCACCCGCGATATTGGTGATGAAAGGGCCCGGCAGGATCGCGTTGACGCGGATGCCGTAGGCGCCCAGTTCCATCGCCATATGCCGCACGAAATGGTTTACTGCCGCCTTGGCTGGCATGTAGCTGGTGCCGACGATGCTTTCGTTGATCATCCCTGCGATCGAGGATGTGACGATGATCTGCCCGCCGCCTGCGGGTTTCATGTGGCGTACGGCGTTCTTTACGGTGACATAGACCGAGGTCAGGTTCAGCTCGATCCCGCGGTCCCATTGCTCATCTGGCGTGTTCTCGATCGCGCCATCGGGGTTGCGTTCGCCGGTGGGGGTGTTGAAGCCCGGGCCGGGGTCGATCCCGGCATTGGCAAAAACAGTGTCGATGCGCCCGTGCCGCGCGGCGACCGCGTCAAATGCCTTGGCCATGCCCTCGCGGTCGCTGACATCGACAGTCTGGCCCCAGACATCCCAGCCCTGCGCCGTCATCCCGTCCACCGTGCGGTTCAGCCCGTCGGGGTCGATATCGAAAATGCAGACTGCCGCGCCCTGTTGGGCCAAGATCTCGGCATAGGCCTTGCCGATCCCGCTGGCCCCGCCGGTCACGATCACCGACTTGCCCGCCACATCGAACATTTGCTGTAGTGCTGGCATGGTTCCCCCCTTACCGACGCGCGTCTGGCCACAAATTTGCTGGCTCTGGCCTATGGTACCCGGCCTCTGGACATGGCCGGGCAACCGCTGTTGCCCCGGTCTTGCCGGGTCCGGGCCTCGTGTTTCGCGGAAAGGTTCTGCCCGCCTCCCAGTGGGCAAAACCGCATGGCACTATTGAGGGGCTTAACCGGGTCACAAGTCAAATGCATAAATCAACGATTAATATATCACATTGGTATAATTTTAAGTACCTGATAACATTGACGGTTTTTTGCAGTGCCACAAAATCGCGCCTTTGCAGGAATTAGGGGGCCGTCTGATGGAATCGCGGTGGCGGCGCCCCGCGCGCAGCCGATAAAGGGCGGTTTAGCGCGCAGGCTGGCGGGTCGGCGCAATGCGGCAGGGCCAGCGCACGAGCCTGCGAAACGCCGATAACCACTTGTTAAAAAACGCTGTTTCGCATGCGAAACATTTTCCCCTCATACCCCTGAAAAGACTGAGATTCAGGGCCGCTTTGCCTGGAAAGTCAGTCATCGCACGGGCAGGGTCGGCGATGGATCAGAATTGAGACCCGGTGCCGGGCGGCCGAGTACAAAAACCGACAGTTGCGCCCGGCGACGCTTTATATCAGAATTGAGACGCGAGGCATAAGGGCCAAGGGCTGGGGATTATCGTGACGGATATTGGCAGGATCAGCTTTCAGGACATCGGCGCGCGGCTGCGGGCGCACCGGATCGGGCGGGGCCTTGGCCCGGAAGAACTGGCGTTGCGCATCGGGATTTCCCGCGCCGCCCTCTACCGTGCCGAGAAGGGTGAGATCACCAAGATCGAAACCCTCGCGTCGATTTCGCGCGAACTCAATGTCTCGCTGCCGACGCTGCTGGGCGTGGGGATCGAGTATATCCCCAACGCGCTGGCCTATTTCGAACGCATGCGGCAGGTCGAGGAGGACGCTGATCAGATCATCGGATTGTTCAGCCCAATCTCTTATCTGGTGACAACGCAACACTACGACGCGATCCTGCGCGATGTGTTCGCGGAATCCGTCCCCCAGGACCGGCAGGCCGAGGCGCGGCGTATACTGGACGTACTTTCGCAGCGAAAACAAAAGTTTATGCGCCGAAGGCCGCTTCTGGCCTCGATCATATCGACCGCCGAGATTGAAAGTTTCCTGCGCGACGGGCTTGAAGGGCGGCACGGTCTGCCAGACGATCTGCGGGCCGCACGGCGGCGTGCAGCGGCGGGTGAGGTGCGCCATATCATCGGCCTGCTGCGTGAACCCGACATTGGCATCCAATTGGGCGTGTCGCCTGAACCCTTTCCTTCTACCAGTTTTCAGATCACCCGGTCGGGCGAACGGTCTACCCTGACGGTCAGTCCGTTTCGGCTGGGGCATAACCCGAATATCGCCGTCGGCGTGGGATTCGTCACCTCTGCGCCCGAGGCGGTCGAACTGCACGATGGCATCGCCCGCATACTGTGGGAACGGTCACTTCGCGGCCCGGCGGCGGCGGACCATCTGGAAGATCTGATCGAGCAGGCCGGGGAATCCGGGATTTCTGCCTAAAATTAAGGCAGTTTAGCGGGCCATTTTTGCGGCCGTCTCAAAAATTAGATGAAACGCTTGACAGAAACGCAGGTTCCGGGAAGTCTGGGCCAAATCAAAGCCACAGGGGAATTCAAATGAAAACCATCCGTAACCTTTCCATTACCGTGACCGCTGCCGCGCTCATGGCGGCCTCCATGTCGGGCGGGGCCTTCGCGCAGGACTTCACCGCCAAGATCGGGCACCTGGAATCTGCAGCGCAGAACCGCCACATCCATCTGGAGAAAGTCGCGGCACTGGTCAGCGAGCGGACGAATGGCGCGGTCGAATTCACACTGTTCCCGCAAGCGCAGCTTGGCGATCAGCGCCAGATGAACGAGGGTGTTCAATTCGGATCGCTGGAAGCCACAGTTGCCCCGGCAGCGTTTTTGGGCGGGTTCAACCCTGTCGTGTCGATCCTCGACATTCCCTATCTGCTGCCTGAAGGTGAGGACGCAGCGCAGGCGCTGCGCGAAGGGCCGTTTGGCCAGACGCTGCTGGACAGCTTTACAGACAAGGGGATGCATGCAATCGCGCTGTGGCCCAACGGGCGCAAGCATGTAACGTCGAACCTGCCCATCGCCGACCTGGCCGATTATGCCAGCCAGAAATTCCGCGTCATGGACAGCCGCGTACTGATCGAACAGTTCAACGCGCTTGACGCCTCGGCGATCGCGATCCCGTTTGGCGAGCTGTATACCGCCCTTCAGACCGGGGTGATCGACGGGCAGGAAAACCCGCTGGATACCATCGAGACGATGAAATATTTCGAGGTGCAGGAAAACCTGGTGATCTCGGGCCATGGCGCGATGGAAGATGTCGTGATCTTCAACCCGGCCTGGTGGGACAGCCTGCCCGCCGAATACCAGACCATCATCGAAGACGCCTTCATCGAGATGGTGCCCGAACTGGTCGCCAACAAGCAAGCCGCGGTCGATAGCGCGCTGGAAGCCGTGACCGAAGCGGGCATGAATGTGCGCGTTGCGGGCCCGGAAGAACGCGCGGCCTTCCGCGAGGCAACCTTTGACGCCACCTCGGCCGCCTATGTCGCACAGGCGGGTGATGCGGGTCAGGCCCTGCTGGACGTGTATCTGGAAGAATATGAGAACGTGACGCAATAAGCGTCAACCGGCAGGCCCGTTGCCGGGTCGTATGCCACTGCGGACCGGGGCACCTGCCCCGGTCCGATCCTTTTCGCCTTGCCGCTGGACGTGCTGAGCGCCGTCCGCCGCAAGCCCTGATGAACCGCATGGCGCGCGCCGGTTGTCGCCCCATGCCCCAAAGCGGACGGATCGGTGATGCTGGCCCTAAACATGCTCCGGCTGGTCGAACGATCAGTCCTTGTCGTGACATTCCTGACCATGGTGGCGCTGTATTTCACCAGTGTCCTCGCCCGGGAAATGGGGGGGCAGGCTGCATCCTCTTTCGCCTGGATCGAAGAGGCGGTGCGCATGCTCAACCTGTTCCTGGTGTTTCTGGGCCTGGGTCTTGCGCTGGAGCGTGGGCGCCATGTCGGCATCCGCAACCTGCGCGACAAGCTACCCGATGGTGTGCGCCGGGTGCTGCTGAAAATTACCGATATCGTGGGACTGGTCTTTGCCCTCTACATCGCCTGGCTGGGGCTGGGGCTGGCTGAATTCGTACTGGGCACCGGCCAGCGTTCGCCCACGTTGGGCGTGCCTATGGCGCTGATCTATATGGCACCGGTGGCGGGTTTCGTGCTGCTGGCGCTGCGCTATGGCCTTAGCCTCTTCGGGGTGATTGACCGCTTTGCGGATGCAGAGGGGGCAGAATGATGCTGGGTCTGATCCTCATTCTGGCTGTTGCCCTGCTGGTGCTGGGCTTTGAGATGTTTCTGGTGCTGGCCGTGCCCGCGCTGGCCTATAAAGCGATGTTCTACCCCACCCTGCCCGATCTGGTGGTGGTGCAGAAAATCCTCGGCGGGGTCGATCATTCGACCCTGCTGGCAATCCCGTTCTTCGTGTTCGCCGCAAACCTGATGGGCTCGGGCCAGATTGCGCAACAATTGGTGTCGGTGGTCAAGGCGCTGCTGGGCCATACGCGGGGCGGCATGGGGCATGTTGTTGTCGGTGGGTCGATGGCGTTTGGCGCGGTGTCGGGCTCGGCGCCTGCCACGGTCGCGGCGATGGCGCGCATGGCCTACCCCGAACTGCGGCGCAGCGGGTATTCGGACCGTTTCTCGCTGGGGCTGATCGTATCGAGCGCGGAAACCGCCCTGCTGATTCCGCCTTCGATCACCATGATCATCTACGGCTGGATGACCGGCACCTCTATTGCGCGGCTGTTTGCGGGCGGGCTGGCCGTGGGGCTGGTGCTGGGGCTGGCCTTCGCGATCTACGTCAATTATGTCGCGCGCCGCGATGGCATTGCCCGCGCCCCGCGCGCCGATTGGGCCAGCCGGGGCCGGATCATCTGGGCGGCGAAATGGGCCATCGGCATGCCCGTCATCATCCTGGGCGGGATCTATTCCGGCACGTTCACCGCGACCGAGGCGGCGGCGATCAGCGTTGTCTACGCCATTGTGGTCGAGGTGGTGATCCTGCGCAGCCTGACCCTGCGCGGCCTGTTCGAGGTGACCGAGCAAAGCGCCATCAACACCTGCATCATCTTCGTTCTGCTGGCGATGGGCGGCCTGGTTTCGTATTTCGTCACGCTGGCGCAGGTGCCCAATGAGATCATCGGTTTCCTGACCGCGATTGATGCGGGCTGGATTACCTTCCTGCTGGTGGTGAACCTGTGTTTCTTGATTGCGGGCATGTTCATCGACCCCAATTCGGCGCTGTTGATCCTGGTGCCGCCGCTCTATCCCGTTGCGGTGGCGATGGGGATCGACCCGGTGCATTTCGGGCTGATTGTCACGCTGAACATCGGGTTGGGAATGATCACGCCGCCCTTCGGGCTGGATATCTTCGTGGCCTCTTCAACCCTGCGCAAACCTGTGGCGACGATCATCGGGGGCGTCTGGCCGTTTCTGGCGGTCAACCTCGTGGTGCTGATGCTGATTACCTACATCCCGCAGATCTCGCTTTTCATCCCGACACTAATCTTTGGCTGAAGGGAGAGGACCATGAACGCCATTCCAAAGGATTCTACCCTGACCACCGCACCGCCCTATCGCTGCGCCGAGGCGCTGACCGTGGTGCGCAGCAACGCGGTGGTGAATACCGACTACCGGCTGCTGACGCTCGACGCGCCTGCCGAGGTGCTGGATTGCGCGCCGGGACAGTTCTTTCAACTGCTGTGCCCCGGCACCGCTGACGATCAGCCCTTTCTGCGCCGCCCCATGAGCATCTTTGATTTCGACGCGGCAACCGGCAGCTTGCGGTTCCTCTACAAGGTGACCGGCGCGGGAACGCGCGGGCTGGCCACCCTGCGCCCGGGCGACCGGCTGAATGTGCTGGGCCCGCTGGGCCAGGGGTTCAGCATGCAAGACGACTGGCAGCGGCTGATGCTGGTCGCGCGCGGCGTGGGACTGGCGACGTTGGCACCATTGGCGCGCATGGCGCAGGCGCACGGACGGCAATTGACGGCGATCTGTTCGGCGCGCGCGCCGGAATTCGTCATGTCGGTCGATCATTTCCGCGAATGCGGCGCCGAGGTGATCGTGGTCACCGATACCGACGGCTCGTCGTCACCTGACGCGATGCGGGCGCTGATCGAGGCGCGCATCGCACACGACGGCGTGGATGCCTTCTATACCTGTGGATCCGCGCGCCTTGCCCGGATGTTGCAAGACATTGGTGCAGAATACGACATTCCCGGCGAAATCGCGGTGGAACAGCAGATGGCCTGCGGCCTCGGCATGTGTCAGGCCTGCGTGCGCCCCTTCCACGAAGGTGGTAAGATCGTGCACCGCCGCGTCTGCCGCGAAGGGCCGGTTTTCCAGTTGAAAGGGGTCGTGGCATGAGCGCGCTTGCAACCTCTGTCGGCCAGTTGCATCTGACCAATCCGATCATGCCGGCGTCCGGCACGTTCACCGAGGATCTGGCCGATGTGTTCGACCTGGGCATCCTGGGGGCGCATGTGCTCAAGACCTTCACCGCCGAGGCACGGACCGGCAACCCCACGCCGCGCGTCTGCGACCTGACCGGCGGCATGATGAATGCCATCGGCATTCCGTCGAAAGGGCTGGAGCACTTTCTGACCCATACGCTGCCGTTCTGGGCGCGCTATGATGTGCCGCTGATCGTGTCGATCTCGGCGCACAGTTATGACGCCTTCGCGCGGCTGGCGGCGGCGGTTTCAGTGCCCGGCGTGGCAGCGATCGAGGCCAATATTTCTTGCCCGAACATCGAGGCTGACGGGCGCGCCTTTGCCGTGCGCGCCGACACTACAGGGCATGTGGTGGCGCAACTGCGCGAAGCGACCGATCTGCCGCTGTGGGTGAAGCTGTCGCCCAATACCGGAGAGCCGGTAGAGGTCGCGCAAGCGGCCGAAGCGGCAGGCGCCGATGCGCTGGTAGTGGCCAATACGCTGCTGGGCATGGCGATCGACATCGAGACGCGGCAGCCCCGGCTGGGCAACGTGATGGGCGGCATATCGGGCCCCGCGATCAAGCCGGTTGCGCTGCGCATGACATATCAGGCGGCCAGCGCCACGCGCATTCCGGTGATCGGCTGCGGCGGCATCACCACGGTGGCCGATGTGGTGGAATTCCTGATCGCGGGCGCCACGGCGGTGCAGGTGGGCACAGCGACCTTCCAGTCGCCCACCACGATGCAGCGGCTGCTGACGGGGCTGGAGGATTGGTTGCGGGCGCAGGGCATAGCCTCGGTCAACGACCTGCGCGGCACGGTGGCGCTGCCGCATGCCCCCGCCCCTGTTCCTGCGATGCTGACATGAACATTGCCATGACTGATCCCGACCCGCTGTCGCGGCTGGCGCATCAGATATTCGATGACCTGCGCGCCCTGTCGCCCGATGGCGCGGGCGTCAGCCGTCCGGCCTATTCGGGGATCGAAACGCAGGCGTTGGACTACCTCGCCGACCTTGCCCGTGACCACATGCTGGCAGTCGACACCGATGCCGCGGGCAATATGTGGTTCAGCCTGCCCGCGCACCGCAATGCCGAAAGCTTCATGGTCATCGGCTCGCATGTCGATACCGTGCCCGAGGGTGGGAATTACGATGGGCTGGCAGGCGTTGTCGCGGGCCTTCTGGTCCTGATCCGGGGGCGCGACCGTGGGTTGCGCATCCCGGTCAAATGCCTGGCGATGCGCGGCGAGGAAAGCGCCTGGTTCGGCTCATGCTATCTGGGGTCCAAGGCGCTGACCGGGCAGATGACGGCAGCGGAGCTTGCTGCGCCGCACAAGGGCGATGGCCGCCCCCTGGCCGATCACATGCGGGCGTTGGGGATCGACACCGCGCCGCTGACGGCGGGGCAACCGCTGATGTTGCTGGACCAAATTGCGGGCTATGTGGAACTGCATATCGAACAAGGCCCGCTGCTGATCGAACGCGATATGCCTGCCGCTGTTGTCACCGGCATCCGGGGCAATATTCGCTACCGTTCCGTCACCTGCACCGGTGCGGGCGGGCATTCGGGCGCGGTGCCGCGTGCCTACCGGCATGATCCGGTGCTGGCCATGGCCGACCTTCTGACCCGGCTGGACGACAGTTGGTTGCACATCTTGCAAACTGGCGGCGACCTCGTGCTGACCTCGGGCATCGTCGGCACCGACCCTGCGCGCCACGCCATCACGCGGATCGCCGACAACGTGAGCTTCAGCCTCGACATCCGGTCGCAAAGCACCGAGGTGCTGGACCACATGCGCGCGTATCTGCATGAGGAAATGGCCGATATCGCCCGGGTGCGCGGCGTCAGCTTCGACACCGGCCCCGAAATCCCCGCCGCCCCCGCGCTGATGGATGACGCCATGGTCGCCGGTTTGATGGAGGCCATGGGCCGGACGGGTATCGCGCCTTTCTCGATGGCATCGGGTGCGGGCCATGACGCGGCAGTGTTTGCGCAGGCGGGTGTGCCGGCTGCGATGATCTTCGTGCGCAACCGCAATGGCTCGCATAATCCGCGCGAAGCGATGGAAATTGCCGATTTTATGGTGGGAACCCGTATCATTTCCGAATATCTGGAAGCGACGGACACATGACCACAGGACCCGACCGCATGCCCCGACTGACGCCCGCCAGACGCAGCGAGATCGCGCGCGAAACCGCGACGGCGCTGTTGCAGATCGGCGCGGTGCGGCTGTCGGCGGACCGGCCTTTCATGTTCAGCTCGGGGCTTGTCAGCCCCGTCTATATCGACTGTCGCCGCATCATCTCGTACCCTGAGGTGCGCGAACGGCTGATGGCCTGCGCGACCGAAGTGCTGCAAGCCGACATGCCCGGCACGCAGGCTGTCGCGGGCGGCGAGACGGCGGGCATCCCTTTTGCCGCGCTGATTGCCGCCAATACTGCGCTGCCCATGCAATATGTGCGCAAACGGCCAAAGGGTTATGGCCCGCATGCACAGGTCGAAGGCGTGGTGACGCCCGGCCAGCAGGTCACGCTGATCGAGGATCTGACCACCGACGGCGGATCGAAGGTACGGTTTTGCAAAGCGCTGCGCCGCGCGGGCGCCGTTGTTTCGGATTGTCTGGTGATCTTTTACTATGACATCTTCCCCGAAACGCGCGCCATGCTGGGCGACCAGGGGCTGACGCTGCATGCACTGGCCAACTGGCAAGATATTCTGGCCGTGGCCGGGGCGGATGGCCCCTTCAGCACATCGGAACTGGCCGAAATCCGGTCATTCCTTGACAATCCGCTTGACTGGTCGGCCCGCCACGGCGGGGCATCCCGGCTGTTTTTCCAGGAAAGGACTGTATGATGTTCACCGCATTGATCGACACGTTGAGGGACCGCGGGCGCGGCATTCACGGCTACAGCGCGCTGGCCGAAGCCGCCTATGAGAATGCCCGCAGCGGCCCCGAGGCCGCAGCCTATTACATGCTGGCCAAACAGGCCGATGATTTCGTGGAATTCACCGAACGCATGCCGGTCCCCGCGCGTGAGATCGACGCCATGTTCGACCGGATCAGCGCGAATGCCAAAGCGCTCGACGCGGCTTTCGCAGGCGGGGACAAGGCCGCGGTTCTGGATGTGCTCAACAGCATCGCACACGAAGCCGCCGCGATGCGCAGCACCGCCTGAAGCGTCATTGGCGTGTCGCGGCTGACCGCCAGACAGGGGCGGCGGTGCGCGCCACCCCACCATCATCATCGGCGCTTTGCAGGGTCATGGCGGCGGTGTGCGCAACAACACGCGGCGGGGGTGTTGCCTTGTGTCATCATGTCCTGGGCGTGCGGGATTTAATTTCCGCGACACCTTGTAAGTCCTCTCTTTCCTCTACAAATCCCGCCCCGGGGCAGGTCACTTCCGCCCACAGTATGTTGAGAAAAAGTCGGGCAAGGTGCTTTGCTTCGCGCAACATGCGTCATCATCTTCCGGGGGCACGGCCATGGACTACCTTTTTCTACTTGCTGGGCTGATCGGACTTTTCTTCGGCGGTGACGCGTTGGTGCGCGGCAGCACCGGTATCGCGCGCCGCATGGCGATCCCACCGCTGCTGATAGGGCTGACCGTGGTGGGTTTCGGCACCTCGACCCCCGAACTTCTGGTCTCGGTCGAGGCGGCTTGGCGCGGCGTGCCCGACATTGCGCTTGGCAATGTCCTTGGCTCCAACATCGCCAATATCTTGCTGATCGTGGGGTTGTCCGCGCTGGTCTGGCCGATCCGCGTCATGGGCGCCACGCTGCGCCGCGATACCGCCGTGATGCTGGTCGCCGCACTTGTGCTGGTGCCGGTGTTTGCCATGGGCGAGGTAGGGCGCGTCGCGGGCGCGGTGCTGGTAGCTGGCCTGGCCGCCTACCTGATCTGGGCCTATCGCTTTCCGGGTGAGGCCGTCGCCGAAGATCCTGATGCAGCACCCCCCGCCCGCATCCTGACTTCGGTTCTGTGGGTGATCGGCGGGCTGGTCGCCTTGATGCTGGGCGCGCGGTTTTTGGTGGATGGCGCGGTATCCATCGCGCGCGGTTATGGCGTGTCCGAAGCGTTCATCGGCCTGACCATCGTGGCGGTCGGCACCTCGCTGCCAGAGCTTGCGACCTCGCTCATTGCGGCGATCAAGAAGCAATCGGAAATCGCTATCGGTAATATCATCGGGTCGAACATCTTCAACGTGCTGGGCATTCTGGGCCTGACAGCGATGATCACGCCGATCCCGGTGGCCGGGCGCTTCCTGACCTTCGACCTGCCGGTGGTGATCGGCGCTTCAGTCGTCATGGCCGCGCTGTTCCTCAGCCGTCCAGTGATCGGGCGGGGTCTGGGACTTGTGATGTTGGTGGCCTACGGAACCTACGTCTGGGCCGCGCAGGGATGAGACGGGCCTTCCGCCCCTTCAAAACCGCCCTCGTGCTGCGGCTGTTGTCGCTGCTGGCGCTGGCACTCTTCGACGTGCCGCAGGGCGCCAGTGGCGGTATGGCCGCCACCGCGGGCAGTACGGCCCGGCATCAGGCCAATGACACCAAAGCCATCCTGGGCGCGTCGGCGCAGGGTGGGCGCGTGCTTCTGCCCGCCGAGGCCGGACGGGCAGATCCCGTCGGGGGCGCGGGGCCGAAGGCCAATGCCAACCCGGCGAATGTCAATCCGGCGCAGGACGCGGGCACCGATGTCGAACCGGGCGCGATACCCGGCGCGCCTGCTACCCTTGTCCGCCCGCAAGGCGCGGCGCCAAGCGGCGCGGCGCACCGCCACCTGCCATACCTCACATTCGTTGTCCTGCCCCCTGCCCGGGGGCCGCCTGTGGCCTGACGCCAACCTCGTCAGAACCTTTCCCACAGATAAATGGATCGAATGATATGCGCCGACCAACATGGGTCGTCATGACCTATGCCGTCCTGCTGCTGCTGGCAGTTGCGACGGCCTTGCCGAATTTCCTTTCCCCTGACTTCCGCAACAAACTGCCCACATGGGCGACCAGCCAGACCGTATCGCTGGGCCTTGACCTGCAGGGCGGCGCGCATCTGCTGCTGGCCGTTGACCGCGAGGCGCTGGCCGCCGACCGGCTGCAAGACCTGCGCACCACCCTTGTGGCTGAAATGCGCGCGCAGGGGCTGAACGCAGGCACCGTGCGCGCCGATGGGCTGACGCTGACCGCTCCGGGCGCACCTGCGCTAAGCGCGACGATGCAAGGCATTGCCGCCACAACGGCCCAGCCCGGCAGCCCGCCCGATTTCACCGTGGACACCGTGGGCGACACCCTGCACCTCGCGCTGACCGATAGCGGGCTGGAACGCGCCGCGACCGCTGCCGCCGATCAAAGCCTGGAGGTGATCCGCCACCGCGTCGATCAGGTTGGCGTGTCCGAACCCGTCATCACCCGCGTGGGCGCGGACCGCATCCTTGTGCAGATGCCGGGGGTCGAGAACCCGGGCCAACTGCGTGAACTGTTGGGGTCCACCGCGAAGATGAGCTTCCAGATGGTGGCCCCTGCGTCCGGCCCCGGGGTCTCATCGCTGCCGATGCGCGACGGGTCTGGCCTGCTGACGGTAGAGGACCGCGTGGCGCTGTCGGGCGACCGGCTGGAACACGCGGCCTCGGCCTTCGATCCGCAGACCGGCCGCCCCATGGTGACCTTTGACTTCGACCGGCAGGGGGGCATCGCCTTTGCGCGCATCACCGCCGATCACATCGGCGACCGCTTTGCCGTGGTGCTCGATGGGCAGGTGCTGACCGCCCCGGTCATCCAGAGCGCGATCCCCGGCGGCAAGGGCCAGATCACCGGCGACTTCACGGCCGAGGAAGCGCAGACACTGGCCGTCCTTCTGACCTCGGGCGCGTTGCCTGCATCGCTGGAGGTGATCGAGGAACGCAGCGTCGGCGCGGGCCTTGGTGCGGATTCGATCCGCGCGGGCCTGATCACCGGGGCCATCGGTCTGGCGCTGGTAGTGGCGATCATGGGGGGGCTCTATGGTGGCTGGGGCCTGCTGGCCAGCGGCATCCTGGGGCTGAACGTCATGCTGACGCTGACCGCGCTGGGGATATTGGGGGCAACGCTGACGCTGCCGGGGATCGCCGGGATCATCCTGTGCCTGGGCATCGCGGTGGACAGCAACATCTTGATCTTCAGCCGTATCCGCGAGGAAACCGCGAAGGGCGCCCCCGCGATGAAGGCACTGAACCGGGGCTATGGGCGCGCTTGGGCGACGATCCTTGACGCCAATATCACCACCCTGCTGGCCATGGTGCTCTTGTTCCTGTTCGGCGCGGGCGCGATCCGGGGTTTTGCCGTGACGATGAGCCTTGGCATCGTGATTTCCATGTTCACCGCCGTGGTGCTGATGCGCAGGCTGATGGAATGGTTGGTGCGGCGGCGCAAGCTGAAGACCCTCAGCGTCGCGCCCCTGTTCGGCGGCGTGCCCGGCCCGCGCGCGCTGCATTTCATGCGGCGGGGTCAGCTGGCGCTGGCCGTGTCGGCGGTGCTGTCACTGGGCGCTGTGGCAGCGCTGCTGGTGCCGGGGCCGACCTTGGGGATCGACTTTACCGGCGGCGTGCAGATGGTGCTGCAATCGGATGCGCCCGTCCCGCTGGCCGACCTGCGCGCGGCGCTTGCCGCAGGCGTGCCAGGCGACGCCAGCCTTCAAGCCTTTGGCACCCCGAACGAGGCGCTGATCCGCGTGCAGGGCGTTGCCGGTCAGGACACCGTTGCTGCGGTCGAGGCTGCGGCGGCCAGCGCCGTGCCCGGGGCCACCTTTGCCCAGATCGACCTCGTCGGCCCTTCGATCAGCGGAGAGTTGGCCACCACCGGGCTGATCGCGCTGGCGCTCGCAGTGCTGGCGATGCTGGTCTATATCTGGGTGCGGTTTGAATGGCAGTTTGCCGCCGGGGCCATCGCGGTGCTGTTCCTTGATGTCACCAAGACCTTCGGCGTCATCGCCATCACCGGGTGGGAGGTCAACCTGACCACCATCATCGCGGTGCTGACGCTGATCGGCTATTCGGTCAACGACAAGGTGGTGGTCTATGACCGTATCCGCGAAAACCTCCATAGCAGCGGCGGTGCGGATTTGGCGCAGGTCATCGACCGCAGCCTCAGCCAGGTACTGGCGCGCTGCATCTTCACCTCTGGCACCACACTGGCCGCGCTGTTGCCCATGGCGCTGTGGGGTGGGCCTGCGGTGGCGGGCTTTGCCTGGCCGATGATCGCGGGCATGGTGATCGCCACCGCGTCGTCGCTGTTCGTATCCGGGCCGGTGCTGGCGTGGCTTGCCGCGCGCGGGCCGGTGGCGTTGGGCGCCGTCGCCGCACCCGTCCCGGGCGAATGACAAGACCCGCGCCGGGGCCGTTTGGTCCCCGGCGCGGAACCCCGCACAACCTGTGACAGAAAAATTTCTTGCCCGAATGTATATAATAGTATTTATTCCGACTCAGGTCCGGAGGGGGCCAGAGAGATCTCGGGAGGATTTCAATGCTTAGAAGAACTCTGATGGCCAGCGCGGCCATTGCGACTTTTGGTGCGCTGTCGGCGCAGGCACAGACCATCGGCTTTTCGCAGATCGGGTCTGAATCCGGCTGGCGTGCCGCCGAAACCACCGTGACGATGCAAGAGGCCGAACGGCGCGGTATCGACCTGCGTTTCTCTGATGCGCAGCAGCGGCAGGAAAACCAGATCGCTGCGATCAAGTCGTTTATCGCGCAGGGCGTCGATGCGATCCTGGTCGCCCCGGTCGTTGCCACCGGCTGGGATTCGGTGCTGGAGGAAGCCGCCGAGGCTGAGATCCCGGTCGTCTTGTTGGACCGCATGGTCGACAGCGCGCCCGAACTTTACCTGACGGCTGTAGGCTCTGACCTGGTGCACGAAGGCCGGGTTGCGGGCGAATGGCTGGTCGAAGCCGTGGACGGCGCGGAATGCCGCGTGGTCGAGCTGCAGGGCACCACGGGATCTTCCCCGGCCATCGACCGCAAGAACGGGTTCGAGCAGGGCATCGCCGACGCCGACAATATCGAGATCGTGCGCAGCCAGACCGGCGATTTCACCCGCACGCGCGGCAAGGAGGTGATGGAAAGCTTCCTTCAGGCTGAAAACGGCGGCGCCGATATCTGCGCGCTTTATGCTCACAACGACGACATGGCCGTGGGCGCCATCCAGGCTATCAAGGAAGCCGGGCTGAACCCGGGCGAGGATATTCTGGTTGTGTCCATCGACGCTGTACCTGACATCTTCCAGGCACTGGCGGCGGGTGAGGCGAATGCCACGGTTGAACTGACGCCGAACATGGCGGGCCCGGCATTCGACGCGCTGGAGGCCTATTTCGCCGACGGCACGATGCCCGAAAAGTTCATCCAGACGGAATCAAAACTGTATACGCAGTCTGATGATCCCGCCGGTGAATATGAGGCCCGCAAGGATCTGGGCTACTGATACCACCTGACGCAGGGGGCGCGCGCCAACATGCGCGCGCCCCTTTGCCGATCTGCCCTGCCGTTACGGCATGCGGCGAAAACGCGATGCCTCAGGCGTTCGGTCGGACAGGCTGCGCGCCAATCCTTGCCTGAGCCAGACGCGACCCGCCGCACAAGACCCCCGCGAGGCCATTGATGCTGCTGTCCACACGCGACCTGACCAAGACATTCCCCGGCACCAGGGCGCTGGACGGCGTCAGCTTCGACCTGAAGGCAGGCGAGGTGCATGCCCTTCTGGGTGAAAACGGCGCCGGCAAATCGACGCTGATCAAATGCCTGACCGGCGCATATCACCGCGATTCCGGCGACATATTGTTCGAGGGCCAGCCGATCTTTCCGCAAAGCACGCTGGAGGCGCAGGCCATCGGCATTGGCACGGTCTATCAAGAGGTCAACCTCCTACCCAACCTGACCGTGGCGGAAAACCTGACGCTGGGCCATCAGCCACGCCGCTTTGGCCTGATCCGCCCCCGCGCGATGCACGCCCAGGCCGAGGCGATGCTGGCGGGCTACGGGCTGGAGGTCGATGTGCGGCGCCCGCTGGGATACTACTCGGTTGCGGTGCAGCAGATCGTGGCGATTGCCCGCGCGGTGCATCTGTCGGGCCGGGTGCTGATCCTCGATGAACCGACTGCCAGCCTCGACGCGCGTGAGGTGCGGATGCTGTTCGACGTGATCCGCGATCTGCGCGCGCGCGGGCTGGGGATCATCTTCATCTCGCATTTTCTGGATCAGGTCTATGAGATTTCAGACCGCCTGACGATCTTGCGCAATGGTCGCCATATTGCCACCCGTGCCGCTGCGGATGTTGACCGGATGCAACTGATCACCCTGATGCTCGGCCATGAATTGCAACAAGACGCCGCCACCCGCCAACGCCCGGCCGTCCAAGCCGAAGGTGCCATCAAGTTCGCGGGGACAGGAAGGCGCGGGCGCATCGCGCCCTTTGACCTGACAGTCCACAAAGGCGAGGTGGTCGGCATGGCAGGCCTTCTGGGTTCTGGCCGCACCGAAAGCGCCGAGGTGATGTTTGGCGCGGCTCCCACCGACAGCGGAACGGTCACGGACAGTGATGGCCCGGTCGATCTGCGCAACCCGCGCGCGGCCATCGCCGCAGGCTTTGCCTTCGCGCCAGAGGACCGCAAGACCGACGGCATCATCGCTGACCTGAGCGTGCGCGAGAATATCATTCTGGCGCTTCAGGCGCGGCGCGGCTGGGCCCGCCCGATCCCGCAGGCCGAACAGGTCCGCATGGCGGATGACTATATCGCGCGGCTCGATATCCGCACGCCGGATGCAGAGAAACCCGTGGGCCTGCTGTCAGGCGGAAACCAGCAAAAAGTGATCCTGGCGCGCTGGCTGGCCACCAACCCGCGTTTCCTGATCCTGGACGAGCCGACACGCGGCATCGACGTGGGCGCGCACGCCGAAATCCTGCGACTGATCGAGGATGTGGTCGCGGAGGGTATGTCGATCCTCGTGATCTCATCCGAACTGGATGAACTCGTCGCCGTGTCACACCGAGTTATCGTGGTGCGCGACCGGCGGCATGTCTCTGAACTGACGGGGGATGATGTGACCACCGATACCATTGTGCGCGCGATAGCATCTGCAGATGACATGCCCGGGGCCGGGGCATGAGCGGGGTTCTGCGCCGTGTCGCCCCGCAACTGCTGACGCTGGCCGCGGTGATCGCGCTGGTCAGCATTTACTTCCCGATGTTCTATGAGGTTGTCTATGTGAACGACCGCCTTGTGGGCATTCCGATCGACGTGGTGAAACGTGGCGCGCCGGTGGCGCTGCTGGCCATTGGCATGACGCTGGTGATTGCCACGCGCGGCATCGATCTGTCGGTGGGCGCAGTGATGGCGATTTGCGGCGCCAGCGCCGCCTGGGCGATAGATCAGGGCTTCGGCATGTGGGCCGCGCTGGGTATTGCGGGCGCGTCGGGCTTGATCTGCGGGCTGTGGAACGGGCTGCTCGTCGCGGTTTTCGGCATCCAGCCCATCGTCGCCACGCTGATCTTGATGGTCGCAGGGCGTGGGGTGGCGCAGCTGATTACCGGCGGCACGATCCTGACATTCGACCACGACGGGTTTTCCTACCTTGGATCGGGCACGCTGCTGGGGGTACCGGTGCCTGCGGTGATCTGGGTGCTGACCGGCATCGGCTTTGGCCTGCTGGTGCGGCGTACCGCGCTGGGGCTTTTGGTGGAATCCATCGGCATCAACCTGCGCGCCAGCACCCTGACCGGCATCAACAGCCGCGTCCTTCTGATTGCGGTCTACATGGGGTCGGGCTTTTGTGCCGCCCTTGCAGGGATCATCGCCACGGCTGATATCCGCGGCGCTGACGCCAACAACGCGGGCCTGTGGCTGGAACTGGATGCGATCCTTGCGGTGGTGATCGGCGGCAATTCGCTGCTGGGCGGGCGGTTTTCCATCCTTGCCTCGCTGCTGGGCGCGATGATCATCCAGACGATCAACACCGGCATCTTGCTGGCCGGCTTCCCGTCCGAATTCAATCTGGTCATCAAGGCGGTGCTGGTCATCATCATCCTGGTACTGCAATCGCCCCGGCTGCTGCCGCAATTGGCGGTACTGATGCCCCGACGACAGAGCAGTCCGCAAAAGACCAAGACGGAGGAAGGCACATGAGCATCCGCGCCCTGCCGCTTTATGCCACCATCGCGATCTTCCTTCTGGCCTACCTGATCTGCTACATCCAGTTCCCGGCCATGCTGTCCACCCGGGTGATCGGCAACCTGCTAACTGACAACGCCTATCTGGGAATTGTCGCTGTGGGGATGACGGTGGTCATCATCTCTGGCGGGATCGACCTGTCGGTGGGGTCGGTCATCGCGTTTTCCGGCGTGTTCATCGCGGTGGTACTGCGCGAAACGGACATGCACCCCATGCTGGCCTTCGCGCTGCTGCTCGCCATCACCACGGCGTTCGGCGCGGCCATGGGCGGGATGATCCACCTGCTGGCCATGCCGCCCTTCATCGTGACGTTGGCGGGGATGTTTCTGGCACGGGGCGCAGCCTACATGCTCTCCATCGACTCGGTCCCCATCGTCGATCCGTTCTATGAGATGATGCAGCGCGCCTATTACCTGATGCCGGGCAGGGGGCGGCTGACGCTGCTGGGCATGATCATGGTTGCCGCGGTCGTCATCGGCATGATCGTATTGCACCGCACGCGCTTTGGCACCAATGTCTACGCCCTTGGCGGGGGCGAGGCGACAGCGCGGCTGATGGGGGTTGCGGTGGGACGTACCACGGTGGCGGTCTATGCCTTTTCCGGCTTCATGGCCGGGCTGGCGGGGATCGTGTTCTCAGTCTACACGTCGGCCGGTTATCCGCTCGCGACGGTGGGGGTCGAACTCAGCGCGATTGCCGCTGTGGTGATCGGCGGCACCCTTCTGACCGGCGGCAACGGATATATGTTCGGAACGCTGATCGGCGTGCTGACGATGGGATTGATCCAGACCTATATTGTCTTTGACGGAAGCCTGTCCAGCTGGTGGACAAAAATCGTTATCGGTGCACTTCTGCTGATGTTCATTCTGCTACAGAAGGGGCTGCTCCGGCTGCGCGTCAGCCCGTAAAAACCTGAGGGGAACATATGTCCGGTCTGCTTCGCGATGCCTTGAATGAAACGCTTGTGCGCAACAGCCACGGGCAGGTGGTCGAAGGGATCGGACGCGCCATTGTCAGCGGCAAGTATCCGCAAGACAGCCTGCTGCCCCGGGATGAAGAACTGGCAGGCCAGTTCGGCGTGTCACGCACCGTACTGCGCGAAGCCATGAAAACCCTGTCGGCCAAGGGCATGATCGTGGCGCGTACCCGCGTCGGTACCCGGGTGCGCGCGCGTCAGGACTGGAATCTGTTCGATGCCGAGGTGCTGGTCTGGCACCTGGACGTGCAGGCGGGGATGGGGTTTCTGAACCAGCTATATGAGATGCGGCTGACCATGGAACCCGCCGCCGCTGCCATGGCCGCCCGCCGCGCCACCCCTGAAGAAATCGCAGGCTTCTACGCCCATGCCGAGGCGATGCGGACCGCCGACAGCGACAAGGCCTTTGCCATGGCCGATCTGGCGCTGCACCGCGCAATCACCAAGGCATCAGGCAATGCCTTCATGCATTCGGTCGGCACGCTGATCGAGGCGGCGCTGCTGACCACCTTCCGCCTCAGCTCTCCTGCGTCGGAACCCGTAATCCAGAAGGATGTGTCAGCCACCCATCTGCGCATCGTCGAGGCGATCGCCCGGCGCGACACCGATGCCGCCGAAGCCGGGATGCGCGACGCAATCCTTTATGGGCAGCGCCGGATTAGCGATATCGTGACCTGACTGAACGCCGAACGGATGTCGGGCACGCCGCGATGCCGGCGTTCCCCCGGTGTCGGGCAGGCTGCCTGCCGACCCGCGACGCATTGAAACACAGACGTTTCGGGCCAACCTGCGCCAGTCCTCTGCCCCCAGTCCTCTGCCCCTGCCCCGCCTCGCTCAACCATGGCCGGGCCGCAACCTCAGTCCGCGACAGCCGCCAGCCCTTGCGCCTCGAACCGCGCCAGCTGCGCCATTTCGGCATCGCTCAGCGCAATCCCGTCGCGCAGGGCCGCTTCGCGCGCGGCAAAGCGGCGTGCCGAGGGCAGGCGCGCGCCCTGCGCGCCGATGGCGCCCAGCAGCTTCTCACCCTCAGCGATTGGGTCGCGCCCGCTGCGCGCCGCAAAAGTGCCGGGGTCCAGCGCCAGTACCAGCGCACCATGGCGCGGCAACAGCCCGCCACCGCCCATGAAATCCAGCGCCTCACGGCTCATGAACTCGCCCAGCATTGCGCCTGCCATCAGCTCGATCATCGTGGAAATCGCCGACCCCTTGTGTCCGCCAAAGGTCAGCATCGCACCCGCAAGCGCGGTTTCGGGGTCGGTGGTCGGCGCGCCATCGCCGTCGATCGCCCAGCCTTCGGGGATAGGCTGACCCGCACGGCGGTGCAGTTCGATCTCGCCACGCGCGGCCACACTGGTGGCAAAGTCGAAAACATAGGGCTGCGGCCCGGGGCGCGGCCAGCCAAAGGCGATGGGATTGGTGCCCAAAAGCGGCTCGGTCCCGCCCGCCGGCGCCACAAAGGCATAGCTGGGACACATCGACAGCGACGCCAGCCCGCGCGCGGCCAGTGCCTCGACATCATGCCAGAGCGCCGAGAAGTGCAGGCAATCGCGGATCACCAGCGCGGCCAGCCCGGTTTCGCGCGCGCGCGTCGCCAGCGCATCGACGGCGGCATCAAACGCCGGGTTCGAAAAGCCGCCGCCCGCATCCACCTCGATCACCGCCTTGCCGCTGTCATGCAGCGCGGGCACGGCATCGGGTGACACTTTGCCAGCCGCCAGCACGCGCAGACACCCCTCGATGCGGTATATCCCGTGGGATTTGCAATTGTCCCGTTCCCCCGCGACAATCACCCGCGCCACGGCCTGTGCGTTTTCAGGGCGCAGGCCGCAGCCCACAAAGATGGCCGTGACGCGGGCCAGTAGATCATCGACGGAAACCATATGGGGGTCGGGCATTCGAAAATTCTCCTCTGATAGGCAATCCGCCGGGGGGTCAGTTCACACATCGCTATAGGTGCAGGCCCAGAAGATCCGGGTTTCAGTATCGTCCAGCGCGCGCAGCCCATGTTTCAGCGTGCTGTCGAAATAGGCACAATCGCCGGGATCCAGAATCACCGGCTCATAATGTTCGACCGTCAGCTCGACCCGGCCCGTCAGCACAAAAAGCGTTTCCTCGCCGGTATGCGATTCCAGATCGGACCGCTTCAGTGGTGCCCGTTTTTCCACCAAAGTCACCAGCGGGATGATCTTCTTTTCCGACAGCGCGTTGCACAGCACTTCATATTCAAAATTCTTCGAGCGTACTTTGCGCCCCTGCCCCGCCTTGGTCACGGTCATGCGGGTGGTCTGCGTCGCCTCATGATCGGACGAAAACAGCCGTTCCATGCCGACCTCATAGGCCCGCGCGATTTTTACCAGGTTTTCATAGCTGGGCGAGACGCGGCCATTCTCGATCTTGTGGATGGTCGAAAGCGCCAGCCCGGTGCGCTGTGCCGCTACCTCCAGCGTGTAGCCACAGGATTGCCGGACCGCCTTCATCCGCGCACCCAGATCGACGCGCAACTGCTGGCGTTCCGCATCCCAATCATCCACCACCGAGGTTTTTCCCGCTTTCACCATAATTTATCTTTTATTACCATTATTGTTTGTCTAGGCTCAATTTTGCGCCAAACATAGCATCAGCGCAAGCAACATTCGACGGTCTGAGCGTGCATATCGGCGCCGTTTCTGCCCGCTACATCCCGGGGGACGGATTTTCTGCAAAGGGACATGCATCTTGCCGCTGCCCGGCCCCTATCCGATCTGTCCCGACAAGACGCCCATCCAAAGGACTTTCCCATGAACAAAGACGTGTTCCACGGCACCATCCCCGCGCTGCTGACCCCCTGCACCCCGAACCGTCAGCCCGATTACGAAGCGCTGGTCCGCAAGGGGCAGGAGATGATCGGGGCGGGCATGTCGGGCGTTGTCTATTGCGGGTCCTGCGGTGATTGGCCGCTGCTGAGCGATGAGCAACGCATGGAAGGCGTCGCACGTCTGACCCAGGCGGGCGTGCCCGTCGTCGTGGGCACTGGCGCGGTCAACACCAAATCCGCCGTGGCCCATGCAGCCCATGCCCAAAAGATCGGCGCGGCGGGCCTGATGGTGATCCCGCGCGTGCTGTCGCGCGGCCTGTCCGTCGCCGCACAGCGCAACCATTTCAAGGCCATTCTGGACGCTGCACCCGATGTCCCTGCGATCATCTACAATAGCCCCTACTACGGCTATGCCACCAAGGCCGACCTGTTCTTTGCCCTGCGCGCCGAGCATCCCAACCTGATCGGCTTTAAGGAATTCGGTGGCAAGGCCGACCTGAGTTATGCGGCAGAGCACATCACCTCGCTGGATGAAGACGTGATCTTGATGGTCGGCGTCGATACCGAGGTCTATCACGGCTTCGTCCGCTGCGGTGCCGTCGGCGCGATCACCGGCATCGGTACGATCTTTCCAAAGGAGACGCTGTTGCAGGTCGCCCTGTCGCGCCGCGCTGCGGCAGGCTGCCCCGAGGCCGATCTGCGCGCCCGCGAACTGGCCGAGGCGTTTTCCGTGCTGGCAAAGTTTGACGAAGGCGTCGATCTGGTGCTCTATTTCAAACACCTGATGGTGCTGAAGGGCGCGGAGGAGTATCGCTTGAACATCTACGAATCCGATGTGCTGTCGCCTTCGCAGGCCCGCTTCTGCGAGGCGCAGTTCCACCAGTTCAACGCATGGTTCGCCAACTGGTCGCAACAGGGCGGAGTGATCGCGGAATGCATGTGATCGACAGCCATACCGGGGGCGAACCCACGCGGGTCATCCTGAACGGCGGGCCGGACCTCGGCTCGGGGCTTTTGGAGGTGCGCGCGATGCTGCTGGACGACATGCACCGGGATTTTTGCCGCTCGGTCAGCGCCGAGCCACGCGGGCAGGTCGCCATGGTCTGCGCGCTTCTGGTGCCCCCGGTCGATCCGCGCTGCGTCACCGGCGTGATCTTTTTCGACGCGGATGCGGTGCTGGGAATGTGCGGCCACGGGACCATTGGGCTGGCGGTTACGCTGCTGCGGCTGGGTCGCATCGGGATCGGTCATCACCTGATCGAAACACCGGCGGGTGTGGTGGGGGTCCATGTCGCGGATGCCCATACCGTTACCGTCACCAATGTGGAAAGCCGCCGCATACATCAGCGTGTCACCGTTGCGATCGCGGGTGCCGGTGCGATCGCGGGAGCCGGTGCGGTGACCGAGCATATCACCGGCGATGTCGCATATGGCGGCAACTATTTCTTTCTGGTCGACCCCAGCCCGGTCCCGGTGATCGCCACGAATATCCGTCAGCTGACCGACATGTGTATTGCGTTGCGCGAAGCGGTGCAGGCGCAGGGTATCAACGTGGATCACGTGATCTTGCATGGTCCCGCAACAGACCCTGCTGCGCACAGCCGCAACTTCGTCCTGTGCCCCGATGACGCCTATGACCGATCAGCCTGCGGCACCGGCTGTTCGGCGCGGCTGGCGTGCCTTGCCGCCGACGGGCACCTGGCCGAGGGCGCAGAGATCATTCAAGAAAGCATCATCGGCAGCACCTACCGGCTTTCCTGGCGCGAAGGCAAGAATGGCGGCGTCATCCCGTCGATCACCGGGCAGGCGCATGTCATGGCCGAAAGCACGCTGATCTTCGACCCTGCCGACCCTTTCCGCAATGGCATCCCCACCTGAACCCGTCCCACGCAGGATAAAGGCACCCCATGGCTGCATCTGACCCTTCTGAAATCCTTGTCATCGGTGCAGGCATCATCGGCGTCACGGCGGCACTTGCCCTGTTGCGCGACGGGCACCGGGTCCGGATTCTTGACCGCAAGGGGGTCGCGGCTGAAACCTCACGCGGCAATGCCGGGGCTTTCGCCTTCACCGACATCGAGCCCTTGGCCACCCCCGGCATCATGCGCAAGGCGCCGGGCTGGCTGCTGGACCCGCTGGGCCCCTTGTCGGTGCGCGCGGGCTACGCACTGAAAATCACGCCGTGGATGCTGCATTTCTGGCGCGCCACCCGCGCAGACCGCTACAAGGCCGCCGTCGCCGCGCAGGCCAGCCTGATGCAGCATTCCCGCGCCGCGCTGGAACGGCTGGTCCCGCGCGTCGATGCCGAACCGCTGCTGCGCCGCGAAGGCCAGTTGCAACTGTATGAAGGCGTTGCGCAGTTCAACGCCACCCTGCCTGCATGGGACGTGCGGCGCGCCCATGGCGTGGCGTTTGATCTGCTGGAAAGCCCCGGCGCGATTGCCGAAATCCAGCCGGGCCTGTCGCCGCAATTTACCCATGCGGGCTACACCCCCGATTGGCTGAACGTCACCGACCCCGAACGCTGGACCCACCATCTGGCGCAGCATTTCACGGCGGCGGGCGGCGTGATCGAGGTCGCCGATATCCGCGCCCTGCGGCAGGACGGCGACGGCGTGCGGGTTGAAACCACCAGCGGCGCGCGCCGCGGCGCGCAGGTTGTGCTGGCCGCAGGCGCATGGTCGCACCATCTGGCGCGCAGCATGGGCGAGAGCATCCCGCTGGAAACCGAGCGCGGCTACAACACCACTTTTCCCACCGACAGCGTCGGACTGCGCACCCATCTGACTTTCAGCAATCACGGTTTCGTCGTCTCACGCATTGGCGCGGGGTTGCGGGTGGGCGGCGCGGTGGAACTGGGTGGGCTGACCCTGCCGCCAAACTACCGGCGGGCAGAGGTACTGGTGGAAAAAGCCGCACGCTTCCTGCCCGGGCTGGATCCACAGGGGGGCAGGCAATGGATGGGCTTTCGGCCGTCGTTGCCCGACAGCCTGCCGGTGATCGCGCGCGCACCGGGGGCCGACCGCGTGATCTATGCTTTCGGCCACGGCCATCTGGGCCTGACGCAATCGGCGGGCACGGCAGAATTGGTGGCTGATCTGGCCGCAGGGCGCGCGCCCACGATCCCGCTGGCTCCGTTTGCGCCGGATCGCTTCTAGGATACGATGACCGCCCGCACCCCAGCCTCGCAGACAATCACCGCCGCGCAAGTGACCCCGCGTCCTTCACCCTTGGGGCTTCAGCCGAAAGCATCGCAGAAACGCTGCGGCAGCGTTGATGTCGCCCGCCACCGCGACCACGCCGTCCGCGATCAGCTCTGACAACGGGATTGTGCCGTACACCGCTGTCGCCTGCGCATTGCCGCTGCCTGAAAGCACGAAGGGCGCATCAGGCCGGGCCACAGCGCGCGTCCGCACCGCGCCATCCGTCAGCCGCATCTCGAACGCCTCATCCCCAAAGTCGAACCCTGCCAGCGCGTCCTGCCCCGCGCCGTCCGCCACCAGCGTAACGCCCATGGAAATCATCAGCGCCGAAGGGCTGATGAAGCGCCTCGGATCATGCCCCGGCATCACCAATGCCCAACGGCACAGCGCCTCCAGCACCGGCAACAGCGCGCGACCCGCATCGGTCAGCGCGTAATGTCCCAGCCGATCATCATGGTCCACCACGCCTGCCTGCACCATCTGCGCCAGCCGTCCGGTCAGCACGCTGGGCGTGATGCCGGGCAGACCCGCGCGGATCATCTGGAAGCGCTTGGGCGCGAACATCAGTTCGCGCACCACCAAAAGCGCCCAGCGGTCACCGATCAGGTTCAGCGCATGCGCCGCCAGGCAACCTTCGTCATACCGGAGCCG